>JABGOW010000200.1:3302-5680 GCA_018645275.1 Verrucomicrobiota bacterium | reverse complement strand
GAGATCGCTCTCGCCGCTGTTCCACGTGTAGCTCCCGATAACGGCGAGGGTCGACAGGGAAGAGACATAGTACTGAATGCCAAGTGATAGTCCAAATGAGTCGTAGGTTTCCCCTTCATCCATCGACAACTCACCGGCGGCGATACCTGCGAGAATGGCCCATTCCCCTCCGCAGTCTTGGATCTGTGTTTCGCCCGTGAGCCGCAAGCCGGCGTAGTCAGAATGGTCGTACGATGCGCCCTGAAACCATAGCGTATCGATCATGCTGGCTTCACGATCAATTGCTTGTGTGGTAGCGACGGCAAAGAGCATTGCGGATGACAGCATAATGGCAAGACGTTTCGTTCTCATGACAGTTCCTTTCCAGAGTTTCTGACGACACCGAGGAGTTTCCCACAAAAAACGCACGGTGTCTATGGAGAGTGAAGTCGAGGCTTCTGCGCAAAACCGAGTGTTCAGTGTCCAGTTTTAAGTATTCAGTAGAGACGCGCAAAAAAGAGCCCCGCCACACCATACGTAAGTCCCTGATACCAACGGTGCCGATTAGCACTGACTCTATTGGTCTATTCTACAACGCTTATGGCTCAAGTCGTGAGAAGCTAAGTGTGGTCGAGCGAAAGGACGAAGGCGGATACACAGTATTGTAATGGCGTACGTACGTGTGGCAAGGTTTCTGCCAACTGCTGTTCCAGAAGGGAGGAGATATGGACGTTGTCGTGGATGATCGAGAGCCTAAGGAAGGACCTCTTCGGTTTCTCCGTAAAATGCCCAAAGCCAACGTGCGGGTGGCGCGGCTTGACGTTGGGGACTATCTTGTTGATGGTCGTCTGGTTTTTGAGCGCAAGACCTTTGCAGATTTTGCAACTTCGGTGTGCGATGGTCGATTCTTTCGCCAGGCATGTAATCTCGCATCAGCCACGCATCGTCCCGTTGTGATCTTGGAGGGAAATTCAGGTGGTACAAGAATCAGTCGTGAGTCTCTCCAAGGTGCCATCATTACGCTTACGATTATTCTAGGAATCCCAATGCTCCGCGCCCTTGATGCTGCGGAGTCGGCCCGACTCATGCACTATGCTTCACGCCAGATGTGCCGTCAGGTTCGTGGCGCCGTGAACCGTCCCGGCTACCGCCCGAAAGGGAAGCGAAAGCGTCAACTGCATATTCTGCAGGGGCTGCCCGGAATTGGCCCAACTCGTGCCGAACGCCTGCTTGAGACCTTTGGCTCTGTGGCTGGTGTCTTTGCTGCAACAGAAGAAGCACTCATAGCCATTGATGGACTCGGGACTGCTACAGCCAGCCAAATCGCCACCACGATCCACGAAGCCCGCGCCGAGTACCATGTAAGCCCGAGAATCTAAACCGCCCGTTACCCCTGGCAGCGCATAACTCGGTAGTGATCTCGCCACTATCGTGAGACCCCGCGAGACGGTCCCCGTGTGCAACGCTCTGTGGCAGAGCTCGTTGGCTCTGGTTGCTGATGTGCTGAAGCGCCTGGGCTTGCTTTTGAGTGCTGTTCTTTTTGCTTTAAGTGGCGGCCAATTTGCATAGGATTGTCCAATGCCGCGATCATCTGATTACCTACTGCCGGGCTACACGTATCATCTTACGCACCGCTGTCATGATAGGGAGTTCTTGCTGCGGTTCGCCAGAGACCGTGATACGTATCGAGAATGGCTTCGGGTTGGTGTTAGGCGGCATCGCGTCCCCATCTATGGGTTCTGCATCACAAGCTCCCATGTTCACATCCTTGCCCATGTTGATTCTGTCGAATCGGTTAGCAGCCTCATGCACCTCGCTTCCGGGGCCACGGCCAAACGGTTCAATCTACGTAAGGACCGGACTGGCTCAATGTGGCAGCATCCCTATCACTGCACGATGGTGGAAGATGGCCGACACTTACTGAACTGTCTCTCCTACATCAATCTCAACATGGTACGTGCCGGTGCAGTCGCGCATCCGAGTGAGTGGCGGTGGTGTAGCCATGATGAATTGCTTGGTACGCGCAAACGCTATCGCATCCTGAACATTGAGCGACTGTGCGAAAGCCTGGGAGGTGTATCTGAACGGAAGCTGAGGAGTTGGTATATGGATGCAGTGGAGCAGCGCATTGTCCGGAGTCATCTTCAGCGTGAGGCAATCTGGACGGATTCGCTCGCGGTGGGTTCAGAGGCCTTCGTGACTGCCGCCACGAGCAAGTATACCAACCGTTGGACGTTTGACACGACTCTGACTGACGACCACGGCAGTCAGGCATGGACAGTCCGGGAGAGGGCAGAACCTTACGGAGCGATTCCGCCCATCCAGAAATAGACCTAACGCCTACAGCACCGCTGGGAGTGTGTATAACAGACATGAGTACAGTGTGTTACAAACGGGGA
>JABGOW010000200.1:0-3202 GCA_018645275.1 Verrucomicrobiota bacterium | reverse complement strand
GTGTGTATAACAGACATGAGTACAGTGTGTTACAAACGGGGACCGTCACCGAAGGGGATGAAGGGGGTCGCTGTTCGTAGACTGAACACCTAAAGGTGTTGCGTTGATGCGTTTTCGCTGATCCCCTTTTTGTGCTGACGCATCTTGCCGCTCTGTGACAGAGTGGTAGCCATGAATGATTTACGCTACACGTCCAGATGGGATGCTCACCCTCTCTCCCGCGATGCCTCTTTCTCTGGTTGCCGCGCAGTCTCTGTGGTTCTAATAGTCGCTCTGGTCTTGTTGACTGGCTGCTCCAAGCCCGTTCCCCGTCCTGTTGCATCCGTTTCTCTTGATTCTCTGCTGGGGCGAATGACCAATATCAATGCGATTGCCGAGCGGCCGCTCGGGAACTCTTTTCTGGAGAGTTCGTATGACCGGACCGGTGGAAATGCAGATTGGTCGGTCTGGCGCAAGGCCGATGCCAATGGGCGCATCACGCTTCTGGATACCGATGGCCCTGGATATGTCTCGCGAGCCTGGATCGCGAGCTTTTCAGCCAAAAGGTGGCTGTTCTTCTTTGATGGGGAGGAGAAACCCCGTCTCTCGCTGACGCAGAAGGAGCTGTTTGGAGAGCGTTTTCCCTTCGTGCCTCCTTTGGCAGGCAAGTCAGGAGGAGGAAAGTACAGCCTTGTCCCGATTCCATTTGAGAAGCATCTACGGATCGAGGTAAACCCCAAACAGCTCAATCCGAATGATCGTAACTACTTCCAGATTAACTACACGTTGCTTGATGCCGATGCCGAATGCCAGAGCTGGCCTGCTGCGTTGTCAGCAGAAAGCAGCAATGCTGTTGTGGCGACCTGCGAAGCGCTTCAGGCCGATGAGACCGATCTCAGCGGTGTTGCCCGTGCGTGCCTTCAGGACGCTGAGAGTACGATGTTGCCGCCCGGTGCGAGTGTCTCTGTGCTGGACGCGCGCGAAGCCGGCGTTGTGACGGGAATGGCAATTCGACTCGACTCTCCTGTGCCCTCCCTAGTATTGCGGGATGAACTACTTCGGAAGCTACGCTTGAAGATGTGGTGGGACGGCAAGAAGGTCCCTAGCGTTGATGTTCCCCTCGGCGACTTCTTCTGCAATCCGTTCTATACCCGATCCTTCGCATCCCGATTCCTGGGGCGGGTCGGTGGCGCGTTCGTGTGCCGGATTCCCATGCCCTATCGTCAAGGTGCCAGGATCGAGGTTGTTAATGATAGTAGTGTCTCTGTGGGGCTGACGGCCCATGCGCTTGTTGGTGAAGCCGTCGGATCGCTTCAACGGCTCTTCCATGCCAACTGGCGTGCCTCCACGCGTTCCGGCTCCCCACTCGCTATGACGGAGAGCCGTGGTCCGGGGCACTATGTGGGGTGCTTCCTGACGGCAATTGGCCAAGATGGTAGCTGGAATATTCTGGAGGGTGACGAGAGGCTCTTGCCCGATCCCGGGGTACAGCCGGTGCAGCACGGGACGGGGCTTGAGGACTACTTCAGTGGGGCCTACTACTATACGAGCCTGTTCGATCTTTCATTCCACGGCCTGATTGAGAAGGGAGCGATGCGTACGGACCAGTACCGGCTTCACCTTCTTGATGCAGTCGATTTCGAAGATGCGTTCAGTATGGATATTGAGTTTGGTGACGGGAATCGGGCCAGAGGTTACATGTCGAGCGTTGCTTACTGGTATGCCGACAGCCCTCAGGATTGCACGTTGCCCAAGGCGCAGATGGGGCTGCTTGATCGGCCTGCAGACCGTTTTGAGCTGCCCGGTTTCATGGCCATGCTCTTCACGCTTGAGCGCGAGGGACTTTGGGAGGATGCTGCAATCCGGTGTGACTACATGGCCACTCGTCACGCGGCCCAGCCCTGGGTGGATCTGCTTCGACTTCGTGCGGTTGCCTGCCGAGAGCGCACAGAGGGGTTCGAGTCCGTGAGAGACGAGTATGAACAGCTCACCAAAAGCTCTTTTCCAGCTGCAGCAAGGCAGGCACAGGATCTGTTGTGGGCGCATGAAGTGGATACACACGCCTTGCTTGGTCTCCACATGCGCGGGAAGTACACCGTCTGGATTGACGGCATCAAGATCGCCACGGGGAGTTCGCAGGCCAGACTGGATGTACGTCGGTTGGATCTCAAACCGGGAAGGCACTCGTGGGAGGTCGACTTCGAGCCCACGACGCAGGGCAGCATCATTTCGATGTGCCTTCGAACCAAGTGGGGCGACATTATCTCCGACGGCGACTGGGAAATTGTGGATATGGATCCACTCCCCGGCCGCAAGCCACCCGAGTCCTTTGCTGGAGCATCGCCACTACCCAATATGACCGTCTGGCAGTTCGAGCCCAATGGTTTCCCCGCAATGCAGAGTGGCGCGCAGACGATTCCCGTCTGGTCCTTCTGGGATAGCCGGCCGAAAGCAAAGCGAGTCCGGTTACGCCAATTCTGGACCAACGGTCCTTCTGTGGCTACCCGTGCTGCAGATCCGCGGTATCTCCCCGAACGCTCGGCTGAGGAGCAGCGCGCCCACGCGATCGACTGACCTTTTTTGACGCCAGGACTATCGCCAGTTCTCAGCCGCGGGATCAAGACGGTTGCGAACAGAGCCCAATCCGAGCACACGAGATCCTTCGGCAAGCTCAGGATGACAGAACCGCGTTTAGTGTGTCATCCTGAGCTTGCCGAAGGATCTCAAGATTCACGGCGGTCAAGAGAAGTGCGGAACGTGCTCCTTGGGCTCGACTTGATTCTCAATCCATGCGACTTTTCTCGCTTATGAAACTCTCGATCATCATACCCGCTCACAATGAGGAGAAGCGCATAGGTGCAATGCTCGATGCGTATCTTCCCTATTTCGCGCAGCGGTATGGTAGCGACGTTGAGCTCTTGGTGGTGGTGAACGGCACAACGGATGATACTGAGGGAGTCGTCCAGCAGTTTGCCGCCTGCTATCCCCAGCTCCGTATGGTCGTTGAACCGAAGAACATCGGGAAGGGCGGGGGTGTGATTTTAGGCTTCGAGCAGGCCAAGGGAGACCTCATCGGTTATGTGGATGCCGACGGATCTACACCTCCCCAAGCTCTCTTCGATCTCATTGAGCATGTAGGATCCGCTCCGGTTGTGATTGCTTCCCGTTGGTGCCGCGGGGCCACCGTTGATCCGCCTCAGCCTTTCATCAGACGTCTGGCATC
>JABGOW010000045.1 GCA_018645275.1 Verrucomicrobiota bacterium | reverse complement strand
CCACTCAAACAGCTCTCTATTGCTTTCTTGATTGCGTGCACACTTGCCGCGACCGGGCGCGCAACGCCCGCAACCAACACCGTCACCACCAGCAATACGATCGCATCCGCCGAAGCGCCAAACGAGGCGCTGGATGTTCCGGCAGGCCGGTACGGCGCTCGCTACGCGCAGCGCCTGTTCAGGCGAGGCAAATACAGCGAAGCGGCGGAGGCCTACCTTCAGGCATCCCGAGGGGTCTCACGCAAGGCAAGTCGTAGCTTCCGGCACAACGCCGCCGTAGCGCTGGCGGAGGCAGGCGACTTTGGCGGCTCCGCCGATATCTTCAGAGAGCTCTCGCTGCAGACCCGCCGCGGCGAAAAGGACGATAACCTTGCACTCGGAAGCGCCCTCTTCCGCGCAGCAGAGGAGATTGGCGATGCGGAAGACGCCGAGAAAGCGCAGCAGCGCGCAACACTCCTACGGGAGGCGGGAGAAGCCTTCAAGGAATCCTGGCGCTACAATGCCGATGACGAGAATGCCAGAGACAACGTGGCCATCACCATCACACAGCTTGCAGACGCAGAGGCGGAGGCCAAGGCACTCGCTCTCGCCAAGCAATACGAACAGATGCCCGCGCCACAGCTCGCGGATCAGATGTTGGCAGAGCAACGCGAAATCGCCACAGAGCTTCCGGCCGCGATCACGAACACCAGCCCCGGGCGAATTGCCCAGATCGAAGCCCTCGCCAAGCGACAGAAGTCTCTATCCGACCTATGGACCCCCCTTAAAGGGAAACTCGCCCAAGCCATGTCTCAGCAGGGAAGTGCCTCCAATGCGCAGCACTTTGCCGCCCTAACGCAGCTCATGGAATCCACCCATGAAGAGATGCGCGATGGCGCACACAAACTGAGAGATCTCGATGCCGAAGGGTTCCGATCTTCCAAGGTTGCCGAGCATGGCACCTACCAGCTTTGGAAAACCGTGGCACCCCACGACATGATTCTGCGCGAGGACCTGCGCCAGCAAACGAACGTCATCGGGCGTGTTGAAGGAACCATCCCTCCGGACCCCTACTCCGACCCCGGAGCAATCCAGAGTGAAGCCGCTTCGCTGACAGAACTGTTCAAACAGCGCTTTGAGCAGGCCGTACCCGAAGAGGGAACGGCACCTCCACCGGGAGCGACTCCCGCACCAGACACAACAGATGGGGAGCAACCCCAGCCTGAAGGCATCAGCGCCGAAACGCGGGCAGAAATTCTGAAGCTGGCCGATGAGGCTATTGCGGAACAGAATCTCGCGGCTACACTGCTAAAGGATGGTGACAAGACCATGGCACTGGAGGCACAGCATCAGAGCCAGGAGAAGCTGACCGCCATCCAAGCGCTGCTTCCCAAACAGCAGAACCAGCAGCAGGACCAACAACAGCAAGATCAGCAGCAACAGGATCAGCAAGACCAACAGCAGCAAGATCAACAACAGAATCAGCAAGAACAGAGCGAGGAACAGGAGCAACCCGAAGCGTCAGAACCCCAAGAGGAGGATCCTGAGCAGCAGGACATTCGCAAGCTACTTGAGAAAGCACTGGAGCGTGAACGCGAACACGAAGCCGAAAAACGGCGTCGCGAAGAGCTGATTCCGCTTCCTCCATTCGAGCGCGACTGGTAAAGTCCATCGCACTCTGAAACGTCACGCCCGCACAGGCACCACACCACAGATGCAGGAGCAAACGGTTTGGAGTGCGGCGATGAAATCGCCGCTTTGGATTCGAGCGGAGCGGGGTGATAACAAGGAAGGTGGATCAGTCAAAGGAAGAGGCGCTCTCTCATAATCATACTCCTAATCGTAATCCTGATCGGCTCAATGTGATTACGATTACGCGTACGATTACGAGCCCTATGATTAGAGAGCTGCAATCATTCAGCAAGACAGTTCAGTATAGGCCTTTGTCATCCCGAGCTTGCGAGGGATCTCAAGGATCACCACGTAGCACGAGATCCTTCGTCCCGACGTACGTCGGGATCAGGATGACAGAAAGGCGGGTTCACCGAGTATTTACGCATAGCTAGTACTCTGTCACGCGCCATATGTCGGGTACCGGTTAGTCGGTCAGTCGACGAAGTTTGTGGACGAAGTGTAGCCGACGAAGGGTGGGAACGAAGTGTATCGACCAAGTGTCCCCTGCTGTTCCCGAGGCCCAAGCACACTTCGACCCCACTCTTCGTCGCTGCCCTTCGTCGGATACACTTAGTCGAACTGCTTAGTCGCGACGGAGGACTAGAGCCGATCCGAAAAGGGGCTAAACGAGAAACAAAGCCAAATGCATAAGGGAACTCGACCGCGGATGACCGCGGATGGGCGCGGATGGGTACGGATATGGAGAAGTTTTGGATGCCATAGGGCCTTTTGGCAATCTGATAGCTAGATTCTTGCATCCCCATAATCCGTTATCCGTGTAATCCGTGCCCATCCGCGGTTAAGAAGCTGTTCGGATGGGGTCTAGCTAAATACCCATGCGCTTTGGTACCCCGCGGAGCGGGAGGCTCTCAGGAGAGACAGATCGAACAACACCAATGAAAATCAGAAACCACACACTACTGGCCGCAACGCTCTTTGCGCTGATATCAGGTGCGGCGACGGCCAAAGAGATCAAGGTTGAAGCCAGCGCCGCTGCGGAACAGGTCTTTATCGGCGAATCGGTACGATTGACCGTAAAGGTCCACGGTTTCAAGAGTGGGATGGACCCGGATCTCTCTGCGATCAAGGGCTGCATAGTCGAGTACATCGGTCATGGCGACCAGAGCTTCCACAACATATCCATCATCAATGGGCGTCGCCAGGTTACCGGATTCTCGGGCCGCGTTTTCGAATACGACATAACCCCGGAGAGCCCCGGACGAAGGCAACTTGGGCCCATAACGGTCACGGGCAAGAAGGCAAAGGCCACGATCGCAGGCCCCATCATCTCCGTTCGTGGAGTTGAGCCCCAAAACCATGTCCTGCTTTCGCTGGAGACCTCAGCGACTGAAGTGATTGTTAACGAGCCCTTCTCGGTCGATCTTCGCGTGCTCGTGCAGGCACTCAAGCCTCCCTACGCTGATACGAGTCCGCTCCCCGTTGAGCGGCCCCCGCATCTAAGGATTCCCTATCTCAAACAGGACACATTTGAGAACCTGGAGGGGCCCGACGTGAGCAAGCTTCTCAACTCAATGCTCGTCAACAACAGGCGATCACCCGGCCTCACCATCAACGATGTCACCGTAGACTCGGGACCATTCGGTGGCTTCTTCGGCATGGGATCGCTCGGGACGCGAGATCCCGCAGCGAAGTTCAGCCTAAACCCGAAACGAATCCAGCACGAAGGGAAGCCGTACTTCGAGCACACGCTCTCGCTGACGTATGTTCCAACGGCTGAGGGACTACATCGTTTCGGGCCTGTGGCCTTCAAGGGGCAGGTTTTCACAGGCGTCACGGCAGGTGGGCAAGGCGTCACGGCATCTATCTTCGCCGTTGCCGATCAGGAGACGGTGAATGTTGTGCCACCCCCCGAGTTTGGACGCCCAGCATCGTACGTTGGAGCCATCGGGCGATCGCTCTCCGTCAGATCCAGTCTCGACGCGCAGACCTGCAATGTGGGCGATCCACTTACCCTTGAAATCTCCATCGCCGGCGATATCCGATTGAAGAACCTTATTGCCCCCCGAATCGGGCTCCAGGAAGACTTGGCAACGCATTTCCGAATCTATGAGGACACCATCCACAGCGAGACGCGAGGTGAATCTCGCGTCTACCAATACACCGTGCGCCCCTCGCGGGCTGGAACCCTGGAATTTCCGCCGGTCGCCGTGTCATTCTACAACACCCAGTCACGCGAATACGAAACCGTGATGACCGCCCCCATTCCCGTCCGCGCAAACAAAGCGACAGAGGTCGAAGGAAGCATCGTCATTGATACAGCGGAGCAGAGCGTTACCATCGTTACTGCCTCTGAGAAGCCCAACTTCGCCGTTCCCGCGCCTTTCGCATTGCCGGCAGCGCTCACCCACCGCGAACGACTCTTCAGCCCTGCTCTGCATATTCCACTTCTCTTGCTGGGCCCATTGCTTGTGCTCGTCGGCAGTGGACTGCGGTGGCTTCGACGGCTCATGCCGGGCGCGGCGAAAAGGCGCAGAAAGGCGGCTGCCGCTGAGAAGGCCATCGCGCGGATCAAGGTGACTCCCGAGCTTGCCTCTCGTTCTGGCGTCGCAGGCCGCCAGGAAATGGTAGAGGCGCTTCGCGAATATGTTAGTGCGCGGTTGGATGTCGACGCCACAGCGCTCACTCCTAGAGAGCTCTTTGCGATCCTCTTGCGTCACGAGGTGACGCATCCGCTTGCTCAAGCGTATGTCGACTTGCTGGAACGCAACTTCAATGCCGGCTTTCAGGCCGGAGAACAGTCGGCCCGCGAGATTGAGACCGACGCTGAGGCGGCCTGTGAGGTCGTTGCAAGAATTGAAGAGGAGCTGCTGTTGCGCGAGGAGCCGCAGCATGGCGGGGCCTTCTCCTCTGTGAAGCGCTGGCTTGCCACGTGGGCGGTGGCACTGCTCTTGGTGCCCGCCGCCCTGGCCGCAACACCCTCCACTCAGTTCGAAGCCCAGCTTGCCATGTCACAGATCTCGACGGCCGACACACCCGATGCGTTTGACCGCTCCGCACGGGCCCTGGAACGCATTCTCGACATGGGCGGGTGCAACGCTGCGTTGCTCTACAACTACGGCACGGCGCTCCTAATGGCCGATCACCCGGCGGCCGCCCTGCGCGCGCTGATTCGCGCGGAGCGCTACTCGGGAACAACCTGGGAGCTGAAGCGCAATATGCGACTCGCTATTCGCGACATCGCTGACGGCGTCTCGGATCCCGGTCTGCCCTGGTACCGTGTGCCTCTATTCTGGCACTACGGAATACCGGGACGAACCCGAATTACCATAGCCTCGCTAGCTTTCCTGCTTGTGTGGCTTTCGATCCTCTTGCGACAGGCAGGCATCAAAGAAACCTCCCGCACCATTCTCACGGTGGCGTTGGTGCTCTTAATTCTGTTTGGTTCAAGCGCAGCCACCACCCTCTACCAGGAGCTCCGCCCCAACCATGCGATAGCGGATAGAGCCCTTTCAGACGTGGGATCCCAACCTCTGGAGGAATCGCCATGAGCGCGCGTATGCACTTCATCACCACCCAGCCCCTTCCCTCTGCTGCACGGCGATTCCCATCTCAGCAGAGCCAAAGCACTTCAGCTTTCAGCTTTCATCCCTCAGCCCCCCCCCCCCCCCTTCCCCCCAGAACCAGGGCATTTCAGCTTTCAAGTCTCATCCCTCAGCCCTTCCTCGTCGCCCTCCTCATATTTCTGCTTTCGGCTTTCCCCATTTCTGCTTTCTCTTCCGAACCGCAGCAGAACAGTAATCC
Organism: Verrucomicrobiota bacterium; assembly: GCA_018645275.1. Taxonomy (GTDB): domain Bacteria; phylum Verrucomicrobiota; class Kiritimatiellia; order UBA8416; family UBA8416; genus JABGOW01. The sequence goes on along the minus strand of JABGOW010000045.1, from coordinate 271 downwards.
CGTGAGTGCAAGCATTACGGTCAGCAAGGCCCAGCTCTACGAACGTGAGACGTTTCTGCTAACACTGACAATCCGGACAACCGGAGTCCAGATACGGCAGAAGCTTGATCTCACCAACCTTCCCGATAAGCGACGCGTTAACCTCTTCACCCCGTTCGAAACGCTGCCGACAGAGCGTACCGGAGACGGTCACCGCATCACCGAGATCCATCGCTACCGCTGCCGAGCCAGAGCCTTAACGACAGGAACAATCCGCCTCGCCCCAAACCTG
>JABGOW010000046.1 GCA_018645275.1 Verrucomicrobiota bacterium | reverse complement strand
CTGGTGCCCTATCTCACGGGAAAGAAGGACGGCGAGCCACATGACGCACTCTATTGGCGCTTTCGCGGCCAGTCCGCCATCCGCGAAGGAAAGTGGAAATTCTACTACCTTCAGGAGGGGGCAAGGATGCTCTTCGATATGGAATCGGATGAACACGAAAACAAAAACCTGATTGAGCAGTATCCCGAGATCGCAAAGCGACTGGAAAAGAAACTTGCAACCTTCCGTGCGGAACAGAAGCGCCCCGGATTTGCGATGGACTCAACGCCTGAAGAAGACGCTTTTTATAAACACTATTTTAATGTGAATGGACAATAAAATGAGAAGTTTAATTGTAATGGCCATGATGATATGTGTGATGGCGCAGGGAGCGTCACGTTCCCCGAAGAATGTGGTGCTGATCATGGCCGATGATTTGGGCTTTGGTGATCTGGGGTGTTATAACTGCGACTCCGCCATCCATACGCCGAACATCGACCGGCTCGCGGAGCAGGGCGTGAAGTTTACTTCGTTCCATGTCAATCCGGTCTGTGTGCCCAGCCGGGTGAGTTTGATGAGTGGTCAATATACGCTTGATTGCGAAGAGCGGCCGCATGCGGGTAAAACCGGGATCTACCAGAACGTAACATTGCTTCCGCAGTACCTGCAAAAAGCGGGTTACGTCACCGGCGGATTTGGTAAATGGCATCTGGGCAACGGCGAGGGCGATCATCCGGTCGACCGCGGTTTCGACGAATGGTTCGGTTTCTACGGCGGGTGGATCCGCTACAAATACGAACAGTCCAAGGAAACGCATATCCGCCACATCAAGGCCGAGCCGCACATGCAGATCCTCTATGACGGCAAGGAGAAATCCGATGAGCCGTGGGAGCACCTGACTGATCTGCTGACCGATAAGGCAATGGGCTTCGTTGCAGGGAACAAGGACAAGCCCTTCTTCCTTTTCCTGAGTTATAATGCGCCGCACGGCTGGCTCTATCATGAGACGCATCCGGAATATTCCGCGACCGACGAGTGGGTGGAAAAAGTCAGAGCGAAGTACAACCTGCCGGATGAAACCTGGGAGCAGCGCAACCTGATCGACTACATTGCAGTCACCGAACATATGGATGCGCGAATTGGCGACCTGCTGGCGCTGCTGAAAAAACAGAATCTGGATCAGGATACGTTGGTTGTTTTCATGAGCGATAACGGCGCCATCACACCGGAATTCTACTACACGCTCGCTGCCTCCGGCAGCAACGGCGGGCTGCGCGCCGGGAAGGCGGTTCCCTATGAAGGGGGAGTCCGCGTGCCGATGGTGATCAGCTGTCCTTCAGCCATTGCGGCGAATGAAACGGTTTCCGGGTTTACAATGGGCGTGGATATCCTGCCGACCCTTCTGGACTTTGCCGGCATTCCTGTTCCGGAAAACAACGGCGACCACCCGCTGCGCGGGATTTCTCTGATGCCGTATCTTAAACAGCAGCAAAAACCACTGCCCCAAAGGGAGGCGTTGTTTGTCAACAACGGCATGTCGGGGATCTGCGTGATGAAGGATCCCTGGAAACTGGTGACGCTAAAGAGCAGGGTCGGCGCGAACAAGGATCTGACAACCAACGAAGTGCCGACTGACGGGTGGCTGCTGTTTAATCTGGATGATGATATCGGGGAGCGAAAAGACCTCTCCAGGCAGTATCCGGAAAAAACAGAAGAGCTCTTGGATTTCTGGAAAGACTACAATCGAGGCATTGGACGGAAAATTAGGGGAGGGGTGGGAACAAATGACTAAAACTGGCGGAAAGATATCGGTTATTAAGCTGTTCGGATATGCGCTCGGCGAGGGTGCCGTATCCATCACCATGAACGGGATCGCAAACTTTGCGATGTTGTTTTATACGCAGATTCTGGGGCTTTCCGCAGGTTACGCGGGAACGGCCCTGAGCATTACGCTGGTCTGGGATGCCATCACCGATCCGCTAATGGGGCATTTGACCGACAACACTCGAAGCCGGTTCGGTCGGCGTCTGCCCTATGTGTTTTTCGGGGGGCTGGTGCTGGCAGTCTCCTTCTTCATGCTGTGGGTTCTGCCGCAGCACGCAGGCTCTGCGCGTGCGGCCTTCTGGGCGGTGTTGCTGATCAATCTGCTGGTTCGTACGGCCGTGACGGTGTTTGTGATTCCGTATACGGCGCTGGGTTTTGAAATTGCACCCGAATACAACGACCGTTCCCGGTTGCAGGGGATTCGCATCTTTCTGAATCAGGCGGTGAACTTTATTTTCGGCGCCTGTGCCTGGGTTCTTTTCTTCGGCGATAAAACGGCGGAGGACGGTTCGCGGATCGACGGCACACTGGTGGAAGGCAACTACTTCGTGATGGGAGCCGTACTATCCGTCTTTGCCCTGCTGCTGATTCTGGGGTCGATCTTCGCCACGCGCGACCGGGCTGTGGATAACCGAAATGAGGAGATGGCAGGCAACAACCTGAAGGCATTTCTGACCGACTTCGCGGAAACCATCAGTGACCGGCGGGCTATTATTGTCATCTTGTTTTTCACCTTTGCCAATCTGGGCATGATGCTTGTCTCGCAAATCCAGATGTTTACCTATGTCTTCTACATGGAGTTTACCGCGCTGCAGAAGACCTTCGTCCATGGCGGCGGTATGATTGCTACCGCGCTGGCCGCCCTGTCGGTGACGCGGCTGATCCGCCGGTTCGACAAAAAGGCGCTGTCCTACCTTGGGATCGCCATCTCGATGTTCGGGGGGCTGATCCTGTTTGTTCTCTTTAGCGGGGGAGTGGTGGCGCGTGATGCTGTCTGGATGTTGGCTGGAAAAGAAATTCCCATTGCGGTCATCCTTTTCGGGATCGGGCAGGCGCTCTGGTGGGGCGGTACGGGTATCGTTGTCCCCACCTCCATCTCCATGATCGCCGATGTCTCCGCCGTCCACTATGCGGAGAGCGGTCAGCTCAAGGATGGCAGCTATTCCGCCATTTTCGGCTTTATCCTGAAGCTCGGCTCGGCCGTCGGACTGCTGATCACCGGTTGGCTCGTGGATTGGGCCGGGATTATCTCCCAGGCGGAATCCCAGACCCTGGAAGCCATCAACCGCATTGCGGCCGCCACATTTCTTTCCGGCCCCGCCGTGATGATACTCGCCCTGCTGGTCGTCTCCCGGTATCCGCTCAACCGCGCCTTCATGCAGGAAATCGACCACCGGAACCAGGAAAAGGATTAAGTATTTTGTCTAAAGAAATCCGGTGGTGGCTTGCCGAGCCTTAAGCAGGGGCGCGGATGAATTTATTTACGGTACATCTATTATACAAATGGGTCGGACATTTTTGAGCGGTATTGCGACGGGGTCATGCCCATGGTGCGGCGGAAGGTGCGGCCGAAGTAGCTGCTGTCGGCAAAGCCGCATTCGAGGGCGATGCGGGTGAGGGGCAGCTCCGATTCCTTCAGCAGGTGCGCGGCGTTGCGGATGCGGACCTGTACGATGTATTCCGACGGCGTCATGTGCATACTCTGGAGAAAGGTGCGCTGGAAGGTGCGTACGGTCATGTGAGCCAACCGGGCCAGCTGGTCGTTGGAAATTTTTTCGGGATAGTTGCTTTCAATATAGGCAATGGCATCGCCGAGACGCAGGAGGTCGGTCGTGTCGGTGTCGGATTCCGGGGTGTCGGAATAGCACTTGGACAGCATGATCACCAATTGCATGAACAGCGCCTTGGCCTGAACACGGTAGCCTGGCTCCTTGTCTGCAGTCGTGGCCGCGAGCTCTTCAACCAATTCGCTGACGCGGGTAAATGGCGCGCCCTCGAGTGTCAGGCGGCTGCGAAACTCATGCCGGTCGCGGAAGGTCGGTTCGAGCGAAAAGAGCACATGGTAGCCCGGAAGCTCGCGGATGTCCCAGTGGTCCATGTCGAGTTTCTTTGCATCGAAGATGACGTTAGCCACCGCAAAGCCTTTCGGTTCCTGGTAGTTATGGATGCTGCCTCGCTTGACCACAAACACGTTACCCGCCTTGACGGGGTAGTCCTTGTCGTCGATCCTGTGAGTGGCGGCGCCGCTCAGAACAATCACCAGCTCGTCGAAAAAATGGTGATGCAGCGGGATCGCGGGTTGCGGGTCCTCGTAGTCCACGGAGATGGGCAGGGAGGGGTCCACGAGCCAATCGGTATACTCTTCCGTAAGAACAGGCGGTGTCGTTTCTTTCATACCAGCAGTCTATATCAGAGATGCGATGCCAAGGAAACGGCAAATGCCAGTGGCTGGTTGCGAGTGGCAAGTGGCGAGTGCGGGAAGAGACAACGATCGTTATCGAAAGTCCACATAACAACGCTTATGTTGAGCTCAAAAGGGGTATATCGGTGACTCCAGTACCCTAGCCTGAAACTTGGCCTGTTTCCTAACGTTCTCGGCTCTCATGTAGAGCGGGTGATCCACCCGCCTGATCTCCGCTTGTCCTCCATCTTGTCGCGCCGGAGCTTTAGCGACGGATGAACCTCCCTTCCGCCCCTTTTGTCGCAATAGTTAGAGCGTTTGTCGCAATAGTTATAGCGCAAGTTTTTGATTGAGTGTATATTGGTGGCAATCAAGTGGGAGTTCTGTAACTGCACGCTGTAAAAAAAGAGATTATGTGTTATGAAAACAACTCTGATTAGACGTTCGTCTGTATCTCTCTTCGCGATGATGGTCATGGCTTTTTGCTTCGTTGCGAGTTCGGCCAGTGCTTCCTGGGTCGTGGACGCGGACCGGACCTCGTTCTACGGGGCCGGAACCACCTTCACCATGGAGGGCAACTTAGCCTCCTTCGCCGGGAACTATACCGAAGCAGGCGGCACGGTGACGAATGGCACCGACAAAACCGTCACCACCTCAACTGACTCCGGCGATTGGTATTTTTCACTGAACCCCGGAGTTGCGGTTTCCACCTACCGCTACGCCGAGGTGTTTTACTCGCTGGGTGACGACTGGTCCGGAAGCACCCATCAACTCCGCCTTGATACCTCGGTGGAAGGTGCCGATTGGGACGACCCCGGCAACGAAAGTGATTTTCCGGCCGGTACGGGAGACCACAGCATTGTGATTGATCTCCTCTCAGACGACGGCATCACGCCCACCGCCCCCGCACGCTGGTCTGGTAACTGGACCTATTTTCGCTGGGATTTTTTCAACAATGTCGGCAACTCGAACAAGACCTTCACCCTCGACAAGGTGGTCTTCGCAAGCGAGGCTCTTGCGGTCTCCCTTGGGCCTGTGGCATCATTAGGCGGCGCCGATGCATACAGTGGCGGGGCTACCTTGCGCGGCGAGCTGCTTGACGATGAGCCGGCGAATGCCTACATCTGCTGGGGAGAGAGCGACGGGGGAACGGTCAGCACCGGCCACTGGGATCACGTTGTTTCATTCGTTTCGGTCAGTACGGGGGTGGTTTTTTCTGCAGAGGTCAGCAATCTCTATTACGGTATCGAATACGACTACCGCGTTTATGTGACTAACGCAACCGATTCGCACTGGTCGGCGTTGGGTACCCCCTTTGCGACGCCGCACGTCCAGAGAGTATTTCTCTTTGGCGACGATTCCGATGATGGGGTGAGCACCAATCTCACCGATCCTGCCCTGCGAGCCAGCGGCACGCTTTCCAACACCGTCAAGTACGCTGTCTCGAATGTGACCGCAGCCGACGAGGTCGCGGTCACCAACGGCCTGCTCG
>JABGOW010000375.1 GCA_018645275.1 Verrucomicrobiota bacterium | reverse complement strand
CCGTCTGGTAGAGGGCCGACAGGATGGCCGCCCGCAGGTAGGCGGGTTTCTGATTGAAGGTGGGAATGAGGATGGTCGACTTCACAGGCAGTCCTTCTTTTAGAAAAGGTGGGTGGGCTCGACAAAACAGCCGGCGGGGATGACGGCCCAGAGAAGAGGGCTCCACCGTGATCCGGTTTTTCTCCGATGCGTCAGCATCCCCATCCTTGACCCTTGCCGACTTGACACTTTCCGTCCCCTACCCCCTCTTCTTTTCGACCAGATGCAGGCGCTTCATGGCCTCGATGGGCTTCATTCCTCTCTTTTTTTATTAGGGGATTAACCTTAACTAAGTCATTTACCTGACGTGATCTTTTTTGGGTGACTCGATCCATTTTAATACGATCCATCTCGCGTTGGCCCAGCTCCATCAACACCTGATACATGGGCATCTGCCAACGCAACGACAATTCTTTATAAAGCAATCGACCTTCAGGAGTGGTCGGTAGCGTGGTGAATTTCTTTCTTTCGCGTTCCATAGTCACCCAAATAGGAAGCGAGGCATCCCCGGGAGGTTGAGGGGTGCCTCGCTTCAAGTTACTCGGTGCTCGCTTTGAGCACCGCGATGGTGTTGTGATTTTATGATAAAGTACACTTGTACAGATGTCAAGAAAAAATTACACGGCCATGTGCTCCTGTAGTTTTTCATAATGGGCAGGTAGCTTGGCACGATGCGCTCCGGAGAGCCGTGCCAAAAGGTCCTCTATGGCCGTCATCTGCCCCTCTAATGAGAAGTTATCCAGGATGTGATCACGGTAGTCCTGGGAGCTATACTCCGAGGTGGGATGGACCAGGGCCCGCAGCTCGTCGACGGTCCTCCAGGTCTCGTGCCATACCGCTCCCTGACGGTGATGCACCAGCGGCTTGATCCCTTTGACCATTGCCTCGGCTATGGAGTAGCCAAATGATTCGACGACGCTGGGCGAGATGAGATAGTCGATACCTTCGAGCCATGCGTCCTTCTTCTCGGCCGGGACCCAGCCGTGGTAGGTGACATTGTGCAATTCCTCGACGGCCCCCTGGAAGTAATAGGCCAAATGAGGGTCCTGGAACTGGCCGGCGATATGGAATTCGTATTCCGGGAGCGCGCGAATGGCCTGCAACAGCAGGGCCACTCCTTTTTTATGATTGAGATAGCCCAGATAACCGATGCGCGGGCCGTGGCCCCGCTCCTCAAAAGTGAGCTCTTCCGGGCTGATCCCGTTGGGGATGACGGAGATCTCTGTCATTTCGGCGACGGCGGGCCACTTTTGGAGGAATAGATCGCGGATGTGCTCTGCTACAAAGGTGAGGTGATCGACATTATCCCAGTTGACGTGAGCGGGTATATCCCCAAAGGCTTCGTAGGAATGCAACCGACAGATCAGCGGTCCATGCCACTCTTTGAACGACCACTCAACCAGGTTTTTATCACACCACTCAAACCAGGCTACATCCGCCCAGCCACGCCAGCGCTCATCACAGGCAGCCCGGCGGGCCACATTGAACTGTCCTGCCAGCCGCTTGCCGATCTCTTCGGTGAACGAGCCGATGGCATCGACCATAAGCAGGTTGCGGTCGGGGTCCTCCTCACAGGTGCGTAGGCGCCGTTTATACAGGTCGATCTTCTCAATGATGTTGCCATCACCGGGTCGCCAGGAGAGCACTTCCTCAGCCATCGCCAGGGCATTGTGCCAATCGCCCATCTCCTCATAGACCAGCATGATCTTAAGGAGGGGCATATAGGAGTAGACCGGCCCCTGTAGGAACATGACGACGGTGGGAGCGGGTATCTGCGCGGCCAACCCAAACCAGTGGAGGGCCTGCTGGTAGTCCTTCCCCTCAAAGGCCATCTCCCCCAAAAGGATATAGGGCTCGGCACGTCGATACTGCGTGATGAGGGCCTCGGCGGCGGTCAACCGCGCTTTCTGTTCATCCTTAGCATGGCGATAGTAGAGGACGCCCAGCTGCTGCAGGGCCTGGTACTTCTCCTCAGAAAACTTGGATCGCTTCAGGTATTGCTCATACCAGTAGATGGCTTTGCCCGCATGGCCCAGGTCGGCATGAGAATTCCCCATATAGAAGTAGGGCCGGGCCGCCTGCTCTTCGATGGGCAGGTGGCGTTCCTGGCGGATGTCCTTCATCAACCCCGAGAAGTTCATCTTCTTGCGCTGCACCTTGCGCTTGGCTTCCCGCTCGGGAGGCATGTTGTGAATGATGACCCCCTCGGGGCAGCCCAGCGCCTCCGTGTTCTTATAGCCGATCAGGTGGTTGTGCACCGCACTTTCATAGCGAACCTCCCCATTGTTGCGGAAGATGCGCGGCTGGATGAAGAACAACCCCGGGATACCGGCGAAGTCGGTGTTCATCAACAGATGCAGACAGCCCACCTTGAACGCTTCGGGCAGTCCATTCTCTTTGATCTGTTCGAGGAAACACAGCGGGGTGAGCAGCTCGTTGGGGTCGACCTTACGCATCCGTGCCAGCTGGCGCGGGGCCGGGTGGTCGTCGTCCGGGACAAATTCATGGCCATCCAATACCAGTATATACTGACTCTCAGCGCGATCGAGGGCCAGGTTACGCGCCTTGGCGAAGCTGTTCTCCCAGGTGAAATCGAACGGTGTATCGGCCAGCGATCGGGCGATCTCTGGTGTGTCGTCGGTGCAGGCATCGTCGATACCGATCACGACCTGATCGACCACCTCCCGCACGGAGGTTACGGCCTGCTCGAGCGTTGATGCTTCGTCACGCACTACCATGACGAGTGAAATACTGGGCATATCCCCTGTCCCCTCCTCCCGAGGTACACAAAAAAAGACGGATCCTCTCGGGTCGAGGGAGGCCCGTCTTCCTTCGCACGTACGTTAATGTAGGCCTGTACAAAAGTCAAACCGGGAATCCCACCCCCGCAGAATTCCCGGCCCCCCTTAGGTACAGCGTGCTAGCGGACTGTGCTCACAAAGAGCGTGGCGCGGGCCCCGGTCCCATTGCAGCTGATCGATACGCCAGAAGCATATTCGAGCGGCACGCTGGGCAGGATGGCCGTCTTACCTCTTTCGGCAAAGAGGCAGATCCGGTTCACGGCAGAGGTAGCATTCACCACCGTGTAGTTGGCGTTGTAAACAGACAGGGAAGCATTGCCAGTATTACCCGACAGGACGCCCCCCCAGACGATACAGCGCGAGGAAATGAGCATACGGTTGTCCTCACCGGCCTTGAGGAACCGGGGGCTGGCCCGGTGAATGGCAGCCATTGACTATCCCTCCTGGGCCACTGCTTCCAGCGGCGTCTTGGATGCGCTCTTTTTCTTGGCCGGCTTCTTGGGCTGCTTACGCGCCTTCTGCCGGTCGAGACGGCTGGCCAGGGGGGCGTGCAGGTCGTAAAACCTGTGCCCCACCTGGCGCTCCATTGAGGTAATGACAGGTCGTGGCCAGTCGACTACAGTCCCCTCCACCCATCCCTTCTTCACGCTGACGTCTTCGGTAAAAACGATCTCCACGATCCCCTCCTTACACTTTTTTAACTATCCGAGGTCGGCGTCCACTCGATGAACACGCTGGAATTAGAGAGGGTCTGCGGCGCACCAGAGACGGTGAGCTTGAGCTGCAGACCCGCCTGGGCGCCGAGCGTCGAGTTGCCGTTATCCACGGCGATGGTTTTGAAGCTGGTCGCAGCCAGCGTTTGTCCCGACAAGGAGACGGCCACCGAGTTGAGCGTGGCTGCCGTTGAGGTGTTCACCAGATTGAAGATCCAGGTGTCTGCCTCGGCGGCGGCGTGGTACATTGCGGCGTGATTGGAAATCTTCACGCCCAGCACACGCGCCTTGGAAGCGGGCGAACGGAACACCATCTTGTTGAAGGCGCCCGTGTTCGTTCCGCCCAGGGTGACCACCGTCAGCTGTCGTTTCGCTCCACTTTTCAGGGAACGCTGGCTGATGGTCTCCTTACCGGGATTCTGGGTATATTTGGCCATGTGTCACCCCCTTAGTTAGGCGACAGCGCCACTGAAGAAATAACCCGCATCAGATGCGGTCACGCGCGGATCGGTCTCCAGCGTCACTTCGACGACATCCTGCTTCTCGGGCTCTTCAACGAACCGGCGCGTTTCGATATCCCCCTTCTGGAAGATGTAGGCCGCCGATGCTTCGGTCCGGGACGGAGCACTGGTCACAAAACTGAGCAGCGCATCCTTGCCCCAGATATAGGACATACTGGCGGTCTGGCCCTCCCGGGCAGAGTTGTAGATGGCGCGGCCGATGATCAGACGGTCGATGTCGAGCCACTGCGCTACCATCTCCGGCGTCAAGATGCCGGTTTGGGTGTGCTTGTAGCGATCGAGACCGTCCGGATGCTGGCGCAGCTGCTGCCAGACCTCCCAGCCGATTACCAGCGTATTAGGCAACTGTCCGGTATTCTGTTGGATGGCATCCTGACCGGTGGCGATATCGTTGGCCGGGTCGGAATCGGCGAAATCGGACCACTTGGTGAAGTCGGTCCCACCGGTAACGTCGGTGGCCCACTTGCCGGTGGCGAAGAGATCGGTCGCCGTCCTGCGTTCGCGCCGGAGAAGGCACATCTGCATGGAGTAGGCGGACGCATCTTCGTACATGCGCAGTGGATCGTCGGCATTGTCGGCAATTTTCCACGGAACCGGGGTGGCGTGCGCAATCTCTTTGAGGAGATAATCCCCGGTGGACAGTTTGTACCCGGAACGCGGTGCGCGGGTGCCGGGTGCTCGGTCATCATCAGCATCATCCATGAACCAGTACGCCTTGTCATAGATGAAGTATTTGTCGGACTGCTTGGTGACGGTGATGACCGGCGCCAGCTGTTCGGCAATGAAGAGCGTGTTAGTGTAGCGGATGGCCATGTTGGTGATGGCCTTATCCACATGGACTTCCTGTATTCTAGGCTGCGGCATGATTGATCCTCCCTTTTACGTGGCCGGGCCGAAGTTGGTGATCAGCACCAGGATGACGTCGTCGTCGACTCCATCCTCACAGGCCAGCGCTGCGCCGGGAGTATCTCCCAGGTGCCGCACGCCCTCGCCGTTGGTATCCGGCTTGAGGTACTGGTTGGCGGAAACGGTGCCAGCCAGACGGAGCTTGGAGAAACCGACCGAACCGACGTCGAGGCCCTGGGCGTTGATGGCCGTCCCCTGGGCAATGCCGATGGTCCGCTCACCTGCTCCGGCGGGCAGTACCTTTTTGTTGGTGCCCATCTTGACGAAGATGAACTGGTCGAGAGCGGCGGAGAGGCCGTTCCCGGAGGCGATAAACGTCTTGCTGAGCAAGACATCAGAAGTAGCCATTATTGAGTCCTCCCTTGGCCTAGCTCCGAACCGACTGAGCCAGGTCCGAACGAGCCTTGAGGATCTGCGCGCGGGCATCGGCCTGCGTCAGTCCCGGGGTTTCGTCCATCTTGGCATTGATCAGGTTCCAGAGTTCTTCGGTGGGTGCGGGTTTCTCGTCCGGAGTTTCTCCGGACGTCTTCTCTGCGAACAGGCTGGTGAAGTTGGAGGGCCTGGCATCCAGCAGCGCCTCGAAGGTTTCGGGATCGTCGTAGGCCATCTGACCCAGCTTGGGTCGGGTGCCCTTGTCGTCCGCGTCGACCTCGCAGGGCAGGACCCTACCGTCGGTCTTGGCCCGATCGATACGGACCTCGCCTTCACGCTGTTTATGG
>JABGOW010000488.1 GCA_018645275.1 Verrucomicrobiota bacterium | reverse complement strand
TCCCGAATCCTGAAAGCCCAGCACGTAGTTAGACGTTGTCCGAAAAGGGTCCATGCCCTGAAAGGGCTAAATATACTAGCCCAGGGCAACGCCCTGGGGACCGAAACAACAACGTCTTAGCCCTGAAAGGGCGCGATATAGCGAAGTTACTGATGGTACGACCATATATCTCGCCCTTTCAGGGCTAGATTCATTTCGTGTTCACCTTAGACATCAGTCATCCTGAGCCTGCCGACTTGTCCTGCGAAGCTGCCTCAACGAAGAAGGAAGCATCTCCAGCGCTGCTTTACCGTAAGAACAGGGGAATGTCCAAGCGGGCTACCCCTTTACGGCACCATCGGTCATGCCGCGGACAAAGAGTTTCATGGAGAAGGCAAACAAGATGATAATGGGAATTGCCGCCATGGCGTAACCAGCCATGAGCGGGCCCCACAGTTTGATGTACTCTCCCGCCATGCGAATGAGCTGCACCATTACCGGCAAACGTGCATGGTCGCGCATGACGATCAGAGGCAACACGAAGTCATTCCACGCCGTCATAAAATGCATCACGCCCACAGTCCCCAAAATGGGCCCCGACACGGGCAACACAATGTACCACATCTGGCGAAAATGACTCGCCCCGTCAATTTCCGCAGCTTCATAGAGATCCTGCGGAATATCAGAGACAAAATTGCGCAGCATGAAGATCGCAAAGATCTGCCCCTGGGCAGCACCGACCAGAATCAGGGCCGAAAGCGTGTTCAGGAGATTCAGGTCCCGAAGTAATCGGAACAGCGGAACCAAATTGGCGATCATCGGCAGCATCATCAAAACCAGAATGGCATTCCAGAACAGCTTGGAAAGCGGCATGCGCTGGCGCGCAAAGAAATAGGCACCCATGAGTGCGATCGTCAGCATGATCATCGTAGAACTGACCGAAAGAAAGACGCTGTTCGCGATCGTTGGGGTGATCAATCGCCAGGCCGTGGCCCAATTCTCGGTATGAATCGGATGCGTCAGGACGGTGGGTGATTGATAGAATTGCGTGTTGTCCTTGAAGCTGACGATGAGCATCAGATACATGGGGAGAATGGCAAAGAGAAGCACTAACAGAATATAGCCATGCTTGCTGCCGCGCAGAAGAAAAGCGCCCACATTGCTGGTGGCACGGTGCAGCGGTTTCTGGCGACGAAGGATCGTACGCTCATAGCGTTCGACACCAGACATAGCGTTGGCTTCATGCGCTTCCAGCAGAGCCGTCACACCCGGGATCGCGTTCACTGCCGCCTTAACTGAACGCGCGATCAGCGCATAGGGCAGCGAAACCAGAACAAGTGCACCCCCCAGAACCCAGAGCCGCCCCAATACGAGTATCAACAAACCTGCAGCAAACACCGTGCCCTTCAGCAGATGTTGAAGTGGCCGACGCAGACTGCGCCAGTCCATCACGAGCGTACTGATCTTCTGCAGGGCCATCACGATCAACATCAGGATAATGCCTGCCGCACAGGCATACCCCATCTTCTGATCAATAAACGCCTTGCGCAGCATAAAGAGCGCAGGCACGTCAACGGCACCACCAGGGCCTCCCTCAAATCCAGCGAGCGCCAGAATCATGCCGGCGTCCTTGATGGTCCCAATGATCGTAAACACGAGCATGATGTAGATTGAACCCGTGATGAGCGGCAGCTCGACGCGCGTGAACTTGCTCCACCAGGTCACTCCATCAATATCAGCGGCCTCATAGACATCTTTCGAGATGCTCTGCAATTTGGCCAGATGCGTGAGAACCGCAAGCGAGCTTACCCATGGAAAGCCCCAGACAATGCAAGCCGTCAAGATCAGGCGCGAATCCCCCAGCCAAGCGGGCCTTCCTGCTTCACTAAAGGCAGTCCCCCAACCGAACAGAGGTGCCATCGCATTGAGAACCCCCCGCAGATTGGCAAACTCGATCAGCTGGTTGAGATAGCCCGAAGTGGCTTCAAAGAAGAATGATCGCCAGATGAGCGCAATAATCAGGGGCGGCACCACCATGGGAATCACAAAGAGCAGGCGGTAGAAGTACTGCATGCGCGTACTACTGCAGCGGTGAATAGCAACCGCCACAAAGAGCGGTGGCAGCATCTTCACAACGTTCCACATCCCCAACAAGAATGCATTGCGGAACGAATGCCAGAAGAGGCTGGATGAGAGCAAATCGATGTAGTTCCCAAATCCAAGCCATTCCGAAATGTCTGCACCATTCCAGCGAAAGAAACTGTGATAGATTCCGCTGGCCGCAGGGTAGTAGATGAAGAGACCTATCGAAATCAGAGTCGGAATAATGAAAAGGTACAGCTCCCAGTGGTGCTTCACCTGACTCCAACGTATCTGCTTACCGTCCATGGGATGTCCCCTCAGGGCTTGAGGCCTCAGACACAGCGAGGTGACGGCGGACCTCGTCAATGACTGCTGGACTATACTCATAGGGGCCATACTCAGGAAGCGCCCGCTCACCCATAACCAATTTGACCTCAGCCTTGTAACCGATCTCAGGCGTCACCTGCCGTGCCGTTGTCAGCGCCAGATACTCAAGCCATTTGCTGCGACGGTCTGACTCGTCAGCCATCAGGGCGCTCGCGCGGATACCGGCAAGAAACAGCTCGTTTCGATGCATGCCCCGGCGCCAGTCCTTTTGCAGTTCCATATAGTCCTTTAGCCCATGCTTCACATAGAACGGCTCAAACTCCGCCGCCATATCATCATAGGAGATCTGGTTGATTTGGAACTTGCTGTAAAGCTGGAGCCAGCGAACCCAGGTCTCTCCTCCGAGAAACAGATCAAGACAGCCATAGACGCCCTCCAAGTGGGGTTCAAACGCCTTCAGCAGAGGATCGACCTCGGTTTCACGCACGGCCGGAATCCAGCCGATGATCTGGTTGAGCTTCTCGTTGTACTTGTGGCTGGCGAGAAACAGAAGGAAGTCCAAAGCCACCTCGGGATGATCGGAGGTACGGGTGATCGCAAACGGAAAGCCACCCATTGGCCTTTCGTAAATTGGCCCCTCGATCACAGGGCCATACGAGGGATCATCCGCCGTCGGCATTGGAAAGTCCATCACGCCAACTTCAAACAGGCCCTCGGCCTGCTGCTCAAGACTGCGCGCATCCCACGTCCCAGTGGAGATGAAGACAGCCCGCTCCTGCGCAAACAGAAACACCGCCTCGTCCCGGCCCAATCCCGTATAGCCGAGTTGAAAATTCGAGGTCACCTCACGGAGCATCTGGTAGCGCGCCGCAATCGCGGGATGCTGAAAAGAGACGCGACCGGTCTTGAATGCGACGTACAGCTCTGACTTGTTAACGAACCCATCCCGATTGAAGTCAGCAACAAAACTGACTCCGTAGGTCAACGGATCGAACATCATCGACTCCCACATGGGAAGGTGATACTTCGATCCGGCAATTGGCACATAGGGCTGCCCCTCGGCATGCTTGTGCTGTTTGATCTCGTCACACACGTCGAGAAACTCGGCGTAATCTGTTGGGGCGACCTCGCGACCGGTCAGCTCACGAAGCAGGTCCCGATTGTAGAATATACGAACGCCAAACTGCGAGAGGGGTACATTCATAAACTGCTGCACATCCTCAATATAAGCGTTGCGCATGCCGTCCTTGAACGTTGAACGCAACGGCATTCCCTCAAGAGGCGTCCCAACATTATGGGGGTTGGGTCGATCCACGTATTCAGTGATCGGAACAAAATAGCGATTGTAGTATTGCACCAGCAAATGGCCGGGAAGCATGCCGATCTCTAGAATATCCGGAGCCGTGCCCCCCATGAGCTGTGTGGTGAGCCACTGCGCATAGACCATTTCAGGAATGGCATCCTGAACGATGTAGACATTGGGATTGACCGTTCGGCGGTACTCGTCCGCCAACTCATCCAGCGCTTCGCGAACGCTCGCCTCAAGCTGCCAATGGCCAATCCTCAGCACGATAGCCCCCTCGGGAGCCTCCGTTCGGCGGTAGACCACGATGGCAACACAGGACCATACGAAAACCGAAATCACGATGAGTACAGCAAAGTGCTTACGAAGGAAACCGATCATGACTCTCCTCCTGAAGCCGGAGCCTTGCGAAGCTTGGCCTCGAGCATCTCCATACGCTGCAATGCTTTCTCAGCACCATAACGGCGGACATCCTGTGGATACTCCTCCAGCATACGGGTGTAGAAATGCCGGGCTGTTTTGAAATCGCCTACTTCGAACTCGGCCAACGTGGCGATGCGCCAGTAGCGCCATGAATTCTCCTGAGTCGGGTTATCAGGAGAGAGAATCAGCGCCTCCAGCCCCAAAACCAGAGCGTCCATACGTTCGCGAGGTTGATTGAGCACTTCATACGCGGACGCCAGAACTTCGTAGGCCGCACTGAGCAGGGCGGAGTCGGGGTGGCGCTCCACAAAGGTTCGCATCCGAGCCGCCGCCCGAGTCACTGCAGACCGATCCCAAGTCTGCACAACCGTGGCCTGGTTGTAGATGAAAGCCTCGTGTCCGGCATAGTGTCCCGGATACTGTGCATAGACACCCGCGTAAGCGGCGCGCACGGCGGCATAGTCAGGCTCTTTCCCCACCGGCACCAGATGTAGCATCCGCGCCTTAGCGAGCTGGCTCCAAGCCGCCATATCGCTCTCGGGATCAAGTGCCACGACACGATCATAAAGTGCACGCGCTGCCTTCTTGTCCTGGTCGCCACTCGGAAGCCGCAGGTTCCAGCTTGTTGCCAAACCGTAGAGCGCCATGAGGTGATTCGGATCCGTTTCAGAACAGCCGTCGCGAACTGACTCGAACGCCTCGACGGCCTGTCTGTACTCGCCCAGGCTATACTGCGTCCAGCCCATCTTGATCAGGTCATCGGGAGATTGCAGAACTCGGCGGCGAGAGCAACCCGTACCGACTGAGACCAGCAACAGAACAAAAAGGCAAAGGCGTGCAACGGAAGAGGACGAAACCAGGAAGCTTCCTCCAAAAAGGGCAACATCACGTTTCTGAAACCAGCTCGTCAAAATCAAAGCCTCCCGCGCTCGGGCTCACCCATGCCAGACATTAGTCTGACTAGTATGGCGACAGGAGCGAAGATGTCAAGGGACTGTCCAGCGTGAGGATTTTTGCGCTGCGGAAGATTTGAACCGCGGATTACACAGATATGCACGGATGTCCGGACAGGATGGACAGGATAAGGGGCCAGAAAGGCAGGATGGGGGCAGGATGGGGACACACAATTAGTGCCGGATCGCCACGAACGCCGCGGCAGGATGCGCGTTTGGGGGTCGTGTGTCTAGAATCTAGTGAAGCATCACGTTGTTTCATCGATCACCGTTTTTCGAAACTTGACTCATCTGTTGAGTTTTTGGGCCTTAGGAGACGGCTAGACACACGACCCCTTGTGCGGTGAATCCCCCGCAATCCCAGCGCCGCTTTTTGGGGGTTGATTCTGCCGCGCTTCTTGCCTTAGCATGGATATGGTGTTGAATGCGCAAGCAGTTAGTAGAGGAGGTCGGAAGTGATTAAACAGGTTGTAGGGATTGTCTGTGTAGTTTTCCTTTTGGGTGTAGTTCCTCTTTCGGGTTTGGCGGAGACACAATTCATCATTGATGTGAGACCCCTTGCTCTACTGTCCAGCCCTGCTCTTGATGATTTCGGGAAAGCCAACGGACGGCACAGAACGGACTATGGTGCATCTTGGATACCCACACTACGGGCGGGAGTTGGGATGGATTTCTCACACATCGCCCTCGATCTCACCGGTG
>JABGOW010000131.1 GCA_018645275.1 Verrucomicrobiota bacterium | reverse complement strand
CCCCAAGGCGATTGCTGATTGCGTGAAGCCCATTCCGGTGAGCGATCTCTCCGCACTGCCGTCTCCTTATCTCGATCGGACGCTTGAGCTTGGGGACTATGATGGCGTGTTGTGGGAGCTGTCTCGAGGGTGTCCCTTTAGCTGTGATTTCTGCTATGAGTCACGAGGAGCAGCAGGCATCCGTCGGTTTCCGATGGACCGAGTTCTTGATGAGTTGCGGCTGTTCGATGCGGCAGGCGTTGAACAGGTGTTCGTTCTGGATCCCACGTTCAACTATGACAAAGCGATGGCTAAGCGCATCCTGAAGCATATCCAGGAACTGGCTCCAGAGATCTACTTCTGCTTTGAAGTTCGGAGTGAGTCAATTGACGCCGAGCTGGCTGAATGCTTCGGGGCCGTCAACTGTACGCTGCAGATTGGGTTGCAGAGCGCTTCGGACGCCGTCTTGAGGAATGTGAACAGAAGCTTGGACAGGCCCGATTTTGAGCAGAAGGTCTTCCTGTTGCATCAGGCTGGTGTGGTCTACGGCTTTGATCTGATCTATGGCCTTCCGGGAGATTCCTATGAGGGGTTCTGCGAGAGCCTGGATTACGCCATGGGCTTCATCCCAAATCACGTGGACCTCTTTCCTCTTGCCGTCCTGCCCGGAACAAGGCTTCAGGAAACGGCAGCCTCCCTTGGAGTGACCCATCAGCTATCCGCACCGTATCACGTCACAGATGTGAGGGGATTCCCTGAGGAGGATCTCATTGAGGCTTCTGAACTGTCGGCGGCATTCGACCTGTTCTACAACAAAGGCCAGGCGGTGCCATGGTTTGACATCGTGGTCCGAGCCCTTGATATGGCACCTTCGGCTTTCTTTGATGAGCTGGCGACGTGGCTGTTGACGGCGAAGGCGTTTGCTGATGTTGTTGAGCTGCAGAGCTGTTTTGTGGCAGAGATGCTTGTCCAGGCGGGAAAGGCAGCGTTCGTGGAGCTCGCGTCTGATCTCGTTACCTATTTTGGCAGTTTTGAGGCGTTAGTCGATACGGAGACTTCGGTTTGCTTCCATCACGATCCGGTCGTTATGTTGGATCTTCTGTGCTCCGGCATCGCTGATCTAGAGGAGCTCTCGGCGATGCTTCCGAAAAGAGCCTGTTTGGCCTCTGTTAGCCTTCAGGATGGAGAGCCCTCGATTCTGATCCGAGATCGCGAAGACGCGATGGACTTGAGACCTTTGTGAATCATGATAGGAGTGTGATTAGATGGCTGGCGAGTATGCTTTTGTTTTGGAGAACCTGACGAAACAGCAGGGCACGAAGACGATTTTGGACGATGTGACGCTGGCCTTCTTTCACGGCGCCAAGATTGGGGTTATTGGCCCAAACGGATCGGGAAAGACCAGTCTGTTGCGGATTATGGCGGGGCTGGACAATGAGCACATCGGGGCGGTTCAACGCGCCAAGTCTGCCACCGTGGGGTATCTCGAGCAGGAACCGCAGCTCGATTCCGCCGTGACGGTACAGGACATTGTCGCAGAGGGTGTCGCCGCTCAGCAAGCCAAGCTGGATCGGTATGACGAAGTGTGTGGCATGCTGGGGGATGATCTATCTGACGAGGAACAGGCGGCACTCAACGATGAGTTCGATGCGTTGCAGACAGAGATCGACACGAATGATCTTTGGGAACTTGATCACAAGGTTGAAATGGCCATGGATGCGCTTCGGTTGCCGGCCGCTGATGCGCCGATCAAGGTGCTCTCCGGTGGCGAGAAACGACGTGTGGCACTTTGCCGTCTGCTTCTGCAGAATCCGGATATTCTGCTTCTAGACGAGCCCACAAACCATCTTGATACCGAGTCTGTCGCCTGGCTTGAGGAGACGCTCAAGCGTTTCACAGGGACCTTAATTGTCGTGACACATGACCGCTACTTCCTCTCCAACGTGACCGAGTGGATTCTGGAGCTCAACGCGGGCCGTGCATTCCCCTACAAGGGCAACTACGAAGCATGGCTGGAACAGAAGCAGGCGATTGCCGAGCATACGATGAAGGAGAATGCCTCTCGCCGGAAGCTCTTGACGCAGGAGCTTGAGTGGGTACGCATGAATGCATCGAGTCGGTTGACCAAGAACAAGGCCCGCCTGAAGCGCTACGATGAATTGGCTCAGCAGGAGTACGATACACGTGAAGAGCGGTTGACGATTCAGATTCCGCACGGACGGAGGCTTGGTGATCGTGTCGTTGAGGCCAAGGGGCTCACCAAAGTGTTTGGTGAACGTGTTTTGATGGACGGTGTTGAGTTTGGTTTGCCGCGCGGCGGGATTGTGGGGGTGATTGGCGGAAATGGGGCTGGCAAGACAACGCTGTTCAAGATGATCACGGGCAGAGAGAGCCCTACCTCCGGAGAGCTGCTGATCGGGGATTCCGTGGATATCGCATATGTTGACCAGCTTCGCGATGACCTTGATCCCAACAGTACCGTTTGGGAGGAGATCAGTGGAGGCCAGGAGACCATTGAAGTCGGAGGGCGCGATATGAACAGCCGGGCATACTGTGCGCGTTTCAACCTGAAAGGTGCGGACCAACAGAAGAAGGTTGGTACGCTATCCGGGGGGGAACGAAACCGAGTACATTTGGCCAAGCTACTGAAACGCGGTGGTAACCTCCTGTTGCTGGATGAGCCCTCCAATGATCTGGACATCGCGACACTGCGTTCGCTTGAAGATGGCTTGGAGAATTTTGGTGGATGTGCGGTTGTGATCAGCCATGATCGCTGGTTCCTTGATCGCATTGCCACGCACATCCTCTCCTTTGAGGGGGATAGCGAGGTGATTTGGTTTGAGGGCAACTACCAGGCCTATCAGGAATCGCGGCGGCAGACCGCTCCTGATAGCCAGCCTCACCGCGTGAGGTATCGTCCGTTAGCACGATGAATCTGCCCGTGCCTGTGTTGGCGACCGTCGACCATTGCCGACAGAGAAAGCTCAAGATCCGGCATGTGGTCTCGTTCTGCTACTTGAAGCGGAACAGTGTCGGCGCTGGCTGCGATTCATCGTCGGTGATCGTGCAACTGGCTTGAGCGTCGCCGATGGTGGCGTTCACGGCATCGCTCAGGTCTACGTAGAAAATCTCAGTAAGAGCGCTGTCTTGTACCTCCTCGCCTACTATGGTCACAGTAAGGGTGGTGGATGTGTTCCCTGCAGTGATTGTAACCGTGTCGTTGGTAGCCAGGTAGTCCGATCCCGCCGTGGCGGTCCCGTTCGCTGTAGCGTACTGCACGGTGACGTCTTCGATTGTTGACGCATCGAGGGACACGGTGAAGGTGGCATCGAAATTCGAGTCGGTTTCATCAACGGATATGCTTCCGATTGAGATTGTGGGTTTGGCCAGTGCCGTGGCACTCACTTCGAATTCTTCATACACGATACCGTCAAACAACGTGCCTCCACCGGAATAGCGGTCTACTGGATCAGTCGTGGCGACGCGGAGTATGGCCGAGTAGTCACCCGCGCTGGTTGGCGTGAAACGCAGCGTCATGGTCTGATCACCCGCACCCTCGGTGGCAACGACATTTGCACCCGAGACAATTTCAAACTCGTCGTCCCCGATCACGACCCATGCCGTTGCATCCCGACTGCCGTTAGTCAGCGCAACACTGTTGGTTACATATGCCCCATAAAGCACCGTATCCGAGGTTCCCCCTTGCGACCTGACATCGAACTCCAGATCTGAGGAAGTCCCATCCAGCGTGTCCGAGAATGCAACGCTCCCTGGCACCGGATCCAGGACAAGCTTTGGTGTGTAGGCCGTCATGGTGACATCATCAATGTTGGCGTAGTCTGCTCCGCCATCATCGCGAATCACTTCAGGCCGAAGGATGTCGCCACATGTGCCAGGGGGAAGGGGGTTGTCATTGGATATTGCGACTTCCGTGGGTGGGATGCTGTCATGTGTATGAGAATCAGACATCCAGTCTGAAGCGTCCGTCACGTTACGCAGTCGGTAAGTGAACTGAACATCGTCAAGACCATCCTTCGATCGGGTCCATGCATTTCCCTCGACGATGAAGCCGGGCCGCAAGCCACCAATCGTGTGCACGTCGTTATCTTGCTGAATACCGCTCCAGGAAAGGCGGAACGCGTTGGATGTGGATCCATAGAGAGTGTTGCCAGAGGAGCCTGTGAAGCGTACAGAGTACGACCCCGTGCGGGGGATGTCATTAACTCGGGCAATATCGCTTTCATCGCCGCGGGTCCAATGCTTGGCATCGCTTCCGCTGGAACCTTGCAGTTCCATACCACCATTCGAGAGCAAATCCACGGATGGCGGATCCTCTGCTACGAAGCTCTCTGCGTTCGGAGACCAAACCGACCCAGCCGAGTTCACGGCCAGGCAGCGATAGTAGTAGTTGCTTCCTTCAGTGAGACCACCGAACGTGAGGTCGATGTCCCCAACGCCTTCGTTGTTAAGCGATCCCGATTTATCCCAGCCGACTGTGGTCTTGCCCTTGTCGCTTGTGCCCAGGTAGATGCTGACGTCGACGTCTTCGCCGCCAGTGGACACGATGGTGGCACGGACTTTGGCGGAGTTTGCGCTGATCTCGGTTGCACCGTTTCCATTGTTGATGGTTGCCAATCCAACATCGTCACTCTGAATGGTATAGGTGTGCGTCGTCTTCTGCCCTAGATCTGCATTGGTAGGATCCGAGATGCTGATTACAACGGTTTCATCTTCTTCGTGGTCACTGTCGTCAGTAACCTGTAATGGGATGTTGGTCACTGTATTGCCAGACGTAATCGTTGCCATGCCATTCGCCAAGGTGTAGTCGACGCCACCGCCAGCTGCATCGCCGCCCGTGACGGAGTAGTTAACCGTGATGTCTACCCCCGATGCTTCTGAGAGACTGAGAACAATGCTGGGCTCTGCAGTCGTTTCCGATCCAGATGACGCGCTGAGTGCAAAGGCCACCGTGGGTTCTCCATCGTCATCGACGATCTCCACGGAATTGGTGAGTCTTGTGCCAACAGCGAACTCTGCGTTCACTGGATTGGAGAGGATGACGTTGAAGAGTTCATCGGACTCGTCGGTCCCATCACTGTTGATCGTAACACTGAAGGATTTGGTTCCGCTTTCGCCGACGCTCCAGCTCAGCGAGTCGTCCGTAGTCGTGTAGTCTCCAGGCTGGACCGCACTGTCGTCAGCGGTTTCGTAATCCACCGTGATGCCGGTGGCTGATGCGGCACTCAATGAAACGCCAATGCTTATGGAGCCATCGCCTTCACCTACGGATGGGGTCGAGGCCGAGAACGTTAGCGTGGGGGCTGCCGCGGTAAAGTTCGTCACGGGGGTGGCAAGCACCTTGCCTGCTGCATTCGAAGCTGTACATTGATAGTAGTACGTCTTGTTGGCGGTTAGGCTTGAAATGGAGGATGAGAATTCACCGGACCGGCCTCCTAGATCAATCTCATTCGTAAGTGTGTCCACGGCCTCTCCCCAGCAGATGGTAACATCCGGTTCGTCACCGCCTGTATCCGTTACCTCTCCTCGCAAGGTTGCGGAGTTAACGTCGATGTCGGTTGCAGACTGGTTCACCACGGTAGGCTGCGTCACAACAGAGAGAGCCGCATAGTTGTAGTGTTCATAGAATTGGGTTCCACTATCGCTTAGGCGGAAGTAGTAGGTCTTCCCTCCGACTGCATTCTCTGTGGGTATCAGGCAATACTCAATGTCGGTGTGTGCAGCCGCGCCAATGTCGATGGGGTCCGTTGCATTAGATGGGTTCTCCACACACGTGCCCGCATTGAAGACTCCGCTAATGCTCGACAGCTGTTCCGTGGTTGCATCGTCATCTACGAAGTTA
>JABGOW010000128.1 GCA_018645275.1 Verrucomicrobiota bacterium | reverse complement strand
ATTGCTACGAATGCACCAGAATGCAGATGCGCCCCTCGCGCTTTGATTTACGTCTCCGTAGGACGGACATCTTGTCCGTCAGTTCTCGCCCCTCGCCGGAATGCCGTGGGGCTCCTGCCGGCCACCTTCCGGAACTGCTTGTTGAAGTATTGGGGATCCGGAATGCCAACCCGGGCCGCGACTTCACCCACGGTGAGGGACGTTGCCTCAAGGTAATACTTCGCCATCTCGATTCGGCGCTTGAGGATGTAGCCGGGCAACGTCTGGCCGAAACGCTCTCGAAAACGTCGGGAAAGATAGTTCTGGCTGATGCGCACCTTTCGCGCGAGATCGGGCACGGGAAGTGGACGGGAAAGGTTGGCCTCAATGTGGGTGGTCAGCTCGGAAAGCACGGAATCAAGCCGGGTAGATCCAACCGGCACCCCGGCATCATTCCCCTCCTCAGCTACGGCAAGGAGGAACTCTTGGAGAAGGAGGGATTCACGGTGCCGCGTCACCGCATCATGTCCCCCTGTCCGATTAGCAAGGGTTTGGATTCGCCTGAGAGAATCATGCAGGCCCTGACCGACACATGACAGAAACTCTGGCAGACTCACCATTGGCTCCTCCGCCTCCTCTGCCGGTCTGAAATGGACACACCAGTGTCGCCCCTCTTCCGGAACAGAGTAGCTGCTGTCCACTCCGGCCGGAGTAATCGTCATCGCGCCCGGCTCAATGGCATAATGTCTGTCGCCAATTCGTGCGGTAGCATAATAGGTATAGAGGTGAATGATATGCGTTGGACAGTTGTAGACCACCTCATAGGCATCTGGGGCATGGGAGAAATACCCACACGACACGATCTTCGGCACCATCATAGTCGGCCAATCCATGCTTCACGCCCTTCCTACACTAAACCACAGTAAGTGTTGAAAACATACCATGCTTAACAGTTTCTGTCCAATTGCATTATGCCTGATAACATTGCAGAATATGGATGTCGACTCAAGTAAGAGATGACTTGCGTTGCATCTATGATATGAATTTAGACCACTACCGGAGGGTCATATGACCAGCAGAGAACGCGTACGGGCCATTATTGCGGGCGAAGAGACCGACCGTTGTGCTTTTTGGCTTGGAAATCCCGATGCCGCCGCCTGGCCGGGTATTCATGAGTACTTCGGTACCTCCGAGGAGGAAGAGCTGAGACTGCTCCTCGGCGACGACTTCCGGTGGATGCCGGCGCCGGGAAGCAACTTTCCGGTCGACAAAGAAGCCCACGGAGAAGCAGGCCCCTTCGCGAATACCGAGTCCCCGGCCGAGATCGAAGAGTACCCCTGGCCAAAGGCGGCAGATATCGACTTCTCCCCCCGCATCGCCCAACTCAGGAACGCCGGCGATTTCTACCGCGCCAGTGGGCTCTGGACCCCCTTCTACCACAACGTGATGGACCTTTTCGGAATTGAAGCCTACCTCATGAAGATGTTCCTCAACCCCGAGGTCGTGCATGCTGTGACCAACCGGGTCTGCGAATACTACTACGAGGCAAACGAACGGTTCTTCAAAGAAGCGGGCGACCTGGTAGATGGGTTCTTCTTCGGAAACGATTTCGGCACCCAGCAGGATCTGATCTGCGGTCCGGATCAGTTTGACGAGTTCATCATGCCGTGGTTTCGAAAATTCACCGACCAGGGGCACCGCTATGGGCACCAGGTCATTCTCCACTCCTGCGGTGCCATCCACAAAGTCATTGACCGCCTGATCGACTCTGGCGTCGACTGCCTCCATCCACTCCAGGCCAAAGCGGCAGGCATGGACGCCGGAACCCTCGCGAAAGACTTCGGTGGCAAGATCGCCTTCCTGGGCGGAATCGACACTCAGGATCTGCTCGTGAATGCCAGCCCGGAAGAGATCACTGCCGAAGTGGAACGCGTGCGCAGTCACCTCGCCCCACAAGTGATCATCAGCCCAAGCCACGAAGCCATCCTCAAAAATGTTCCCCCCGCCAACATCAAAGCAATGGCAGAAACCGCGACCCGCATCGTCGCCTAGTGTCGATATTTCGTCAACGCCGTCAGTTCTCCGCAACGCTTTCAACTACATGCCGTTAGACAGGTCCGCGGTTCCTTCAGTGTCATCCTGAGCTTGCCGAAGGATCTCAAGGGCCATCGATAAGCACGAGATCCTTCAGCTTCGCTCAGGATGACAATTCTCTAGGGGTTTCTGTCATGCCGAGTTTTGAACTGGGCAGCGTTGGTCTTCCAAGACGGTGTTACGCGCTACAACGGGTTTGCCAAGGCTCGGGAAAGAGGCGAGGGGCTATTCGGTGGCAAGGGCGTTGAGCATGTGGATGACGACTTCGCCTACCGACTGGAGGCTATCGGCGCTGATATGTTCGAGGGTATCGTTCTCGGTGTGCCAGTAGTCGTTGAGGCCGTGTCTGGAGCCGTGCTGGAAGTCGATGAGGTTGATTGCAGGAACCCCGGCTTCGACGAAGGGAACGTGATCATCCAGAATGGTGTTCTTGCTGAGTGTGAATTTCTTGCGGATGCCCGCTTCTCGTGCAGCACGAAAGGCCATGCTCATGAGTTTGCGATCGACGTTGCGCGGGAGCGTGATGGTCAGATCTTTGTCGCCGACCATGTCGAGCAAGATCATGGCCTTGACGTTGGATAGGGCGTTTCGCTCTCGAAGTTGGCGGACGAGTTGGCGACTTCCATGAAGACCATCCTCCTCACCATACGCTTTGATGCACTCCTCTCCATCAAAGAGCGCAAACATGACTTGAAAGGGGAGGGGGGGCTGCCCGCGAAGCACGCGGGCGAGCTCGATGAGAAGTCCTGAGCTGGATCCGGAATCGTTGGCGCCCTGGAAGTCGTCCGCGATACCTGCCTTGGTGTCATAGTGAGATGCCAGAATAATGATGTCGCTTCCTCTGCCGGTCTGCATTCCGATCACGTTTCGAAATGTGAGCGGTCCGACCGGTGTCTCATCTTCGAAGCTGTCTATCCGGCAGTTGTCGGTAAAGGGGGTGAGGGCCCCTTGCAGGTGTTTCGCCGCTCGCTCGGCTCCTTCGGTTCCGGAGTGGCGCGGTGTGATCGCGACGAGCTGGCGGACATCCTCGAATGCCCGTGCTCCGCTGATTTGTGAGGCATCAAGCAGGCGAGTGGGCGAGATGTCTTGCGCTGTGGGCTGACAGCCTACAATCGCGAGCACAAGGAGAGCGCACGCGGCAGCGTGAGCGGTGTGGAGTCTACTCCTCACCGCTTATGCCCAGCAGTGACAGCAGCCTATCGAGATCTTCATTGGAGAAGAAGTCGATCTCAATTGAGCCCTTGCCTTTCTTGCCATTGGCATAGGTTCGGCAGGGGGTGATTCTGACACTGGTACCGAAATGGCTGTGCAGCTGGTCTGAGAGATAGCCCACATGGCTCGCCGGGAGGTCCGGTTTGGCGGCGCGTGGTTTGCGTGGGGCCGCCTTCATACGCTGGATGAGCTTCTCCAAGTTACGCACGGAAAGCCCTTCTTGGACGGCGCGGCGGGCAATAAGCGTCTGCTCTTTCTCGATTTCAAGTCCAAGCAGTGCTTTCGCGTGGCCTTTTGAGAGGCGATTGTCAGCCAGCATGGCCTTGACCTCATCGGGAAGCGTCAGTAGGCGTAGCGCATTGGTGACTGAAGCACGTGCTTTGCCGACACGATCTGCAATCTCTTCCTGGGTGAGATTGAACTCCACGGCCAATTCGCGATATCCCTCGCACTCCTCAATGATGTTCAGGTCTTCACGCTGGAGGTTCTCAATGAGCGCCAGTTCGAGACTGTCACCATCCGTTGCGTTGATCACGATTACGGGAACTTTGGCAAGCCCGGCCGCTGTGGAGGCGCGTAGTCGGCGCTCTCCTGCAATCAACTCGTAGCGATCTCCATCGGGTCTTACCAGGAGGGGCTGCAAGACACCGTGTTCTTTGATGCTGGCGGTGAGGTCTGCCAACGCGTCCTCATCAAAGGTGTGGCGTGGCTGGCGACGATTCCGGCTGATGATGTCGAGTGGCACTTTCTTGATGCCATCCTCTTGCTGTACGGGGACATCCGAGGGGGCCTCATCTTTGATTAGCGCCCCGAGGCCGCGTCCTAGACCTTTTCTTGCTGTCATGGGTGGATCCTTCGATTCTGGGCTTGTCCGCCTCCGGCGGGTTCTGAGCTTCTTGTCTGATCTCAGGGGTCAATCTGGTGGCTACTCTACCTTGCGTGGCGGGGGTTTGGAAGTGCGTTTCTTGCCTTTGGGCTGCGAACTGCGCTTTGGGGCTGTCTTGCTTGGCGATGTCGTGCGCTTCGCCTTCTTTGATGCGACGGTCTTCTTCGCCGATGCGCCCTGTGCTGGTTTCTCTGTTTTGGCCTTTTGCGCGGGCGTTCTCACTCCTGCGGGCTTAGACGGTGACGTCTTTGTCGTTCCTGCTTTCGGGGCCTGTTTTGCTGGCGCTTCCGGTGTTATGTTCAGGTCCGCGCTCAATCCGCCGCCATCATGGACCACCAGGTGTGAGGCCTTGAGCCTGCCCCGGAACATGCCACCAGGGTGTATGGTGACCATTCCTGTTGGTTCGGCCGTCGCTTGAAGCTCTCCATACACGTCAAGCGTCTTGCAGCGTAGCGTGGTGGTGAGTGAGAGTCGCGAGCCGGCTCGGATGTGTACGGGATGCTCGTCCAACAGCCCGGGAGGTGTCGCTGCCCCTGTTCCCAACTCAATACGCCGTGTGGGCTGCAGCTTGGCCTGTGAACAGTCGCCCCCAATCACGATGTCGGTTGCGATGATTGTGGCGCCGACGACGGTTGCCCCCTGTTTGACATGGACTTTCCCGACGGTGCGGATGTCCTGCTTCCACTCGCCCTCAATGCTGTGGTCGCCCGTTTCCAGTTGCTCGCGGCACTTCGCACAGAAGACCTTGTTGAGAGCTCCGGTGACGACAAATGCGTATCCGCAGGAGTAGCAGATGAGCTCGTGGCGCGAGGGGAGTGCCGTGTGGCCGATGCTGGCCTTCTTCTGAGGCTGGGCAGAATCCGACTGTGATGCCTCTGTCTTTTCGACAGCAGGGGCATCTTTCGCGGGCTTCTGGTCGGGAGCTCGGTCGCCTTGGTGGCGAACGGCCTGGACCGACATAAAGCCGTCAATCATGCCTGGCTTGTCAGATCGAGCCATAGCGTGTTCCGGGTCGAGATTATGCGTGCCGGGGTGTCGTGTCAGACTGTGTCTGTCTTCGGGCCGTTGGCCCAGCCCACCCGCAAGGGTGGAAAGACGTCAAACCATGACGAGCGACAACGCTCGCCGCAGCCACGCACGACATACAGGTATCACGTGCTAGCGTCGGAACACGCCTTTGCCCTGGGCATCCGTAGCGTCCGAATCGTCGTCTGCCGACTTCTCTTCCTGGGCCTTGGTTTGAGCCGGGGCTCCTGCACTTGTTCCTGCAGGATTGACTTCGACTTTGCCTACGAAGGTGACGCCATCTTCAACGGTGAGCCGCTTGGCCCGGATATCGCCATGAAGTCGCGCCGTTGACTTGAGCTCGATCTTGTCCTTGGCAGTGATGTTGCCGTTGATCTGCCCCATGATGGAGACGGTCTCAACGGTCATGTTGCCCTTGACTGCGGATGTGTTGCCAATCATGGCTTGCGAGCCGCAGGTCAGATCCCCGTTCAGCTTTCCGTTAAGCTTGATGTCGTTTTCGCATTTGACGTTGCCGGAAATCTCAACGTCCTCCCCGATTACTGTCTTCGCCTGGTCTGGGTTCATGTCTTCTCCTTGTGTTTTGAGTTGTTTCTGTCAAAAGCCTTGAGCCTCTGACCTCTCTAACATTCTGTGTGTCAATGGGTTCCGG
>JABGOW010000048.1 GCA_018645275.1 Verrucomicrobiota bacterium | reverse complement strand
CGTGCTCTATCTGGTTCACCTGAAGGAATGGGTGCGGAGTACCCTTGGGTGAGGATACAATCGGGCTTCAGCGATTAGAGTGGGCAGTGGAGGTCGGAGCTCGCCGTCGCCAGCAAGCTGTGTGGCACAGGTGGTCTACGCAGACCTTCGACTCAACCTTCGGACTGAAACAGATAGAGCACGGCCACCACCACATTGTCTGATATATGGCTGCACCACCGCATCGGAAAGCCGCGCATGGCCTGGCTCCACTCGTCGAGCCATTTCCACAACCCAGAAGGCTTTCATCTGGTCGTCGAAGAGCGCACGGAGGGGCATGTGTTGGCGTTCCCAAAATAGCCGGATACCATTGATGTACCTACTCAGAAGCGCTTCATCGAAAGGCTTCTGTGGGTGGGCATGATCATTGAGGATTGCGAGCCATCCCTTATGCATGACAATGGGTAACTCTTGACCGTGCGGCTGGAGCGTAACAAAATTGGCAGCCACCGGTTGGCACAAGAAATCCGGGCAGCAATCGGTAAACCAGAGACTGGTTGCTCGGAGGAATGATGAAAGCGTGGAATTCGGCTGCTGAATATCGTGGTCTTGATACTGGCACCGCATGCGCCCATCGCTGTGGGGTCCTGTAACCACCAGAGCATATACTGGCTCTACACTATCGTGTCTCATTTGGTAAGCCCCATCTTTCCTCGCATGCTGAACGATCGTCCCGATCTGCTCGACCTATATTTTCACGGCCGTGCGTCATCAGGTGTGGGAAGCCTCCTCCGTCCCGTGAGTATCCTGCCCCACCCACTACCTACGGATGAGGTGCCGCGCCCCTCCTGAATCGCCGTCTGAATGAATTTCCATTGCGCCGGCCCGACAAGACCGGTGAATAGATCTCCGCGTATGCTCTGATCGATTGCAGACCTTAGCGTCATCTTCTCACTCTCGTGGATGACGCGCCACAGCAGCAGCAGATGTCGATCATCCAAGTGTCTATATGCAGGCGCACCTTTTAGAATCTTTAGAAATTCCTCTTGTCCATCGGCTTGAAGGAAATGGTCACACGAATTCAGCACCTTAATGACACTACCAATGTTGCTGAGCTGCTTCCCCGTATGGAAGCTCTGGAGGGTTAGCTGCGTCCCTCGTTCACCGATCGCCTGTGCGGCTATCAGTCCCGCCGGAAACCCCTGCAGGGCCTCGGTTCCGTCAGGGAGGATGCCATAGCATGCGCTACACACTTCTCTTACACCGCCAAGTTTGCAGTTTGCTGGCGTCCGCCTTTCGTCAGTTAGACCACAGTCACGCGTACCCACTCTCCAGGGCCAGCAAGCCACAACTAGATCCCGCGTCAGGCCGCCA
The DNA here is from genome assembly GCA_018645275.1 of Verrucomicrobiota bacterium. Lineage (GTDB taxonomy): Bacteria > Verrucomicrobiota > Kiritimatiellia > UBA8416 > UBA8416 > JABGOW01. Next base: position 4,507 of record JABGOW010000048.1, on the reverse strand, counting down.
GCTTTGCCCGTTCCCAGTTGTTTGTCCACCATTGATGACCTGCCGTTCATCGCAGCCATGAAAGAAATGGGCTGCGTCATACCTTCGAGCAGGGATACGGAGAAGCCAAAATCTTTATCGCGACACTTGAAATCAGTCGCTCCGGGGGATAGCCATCCCCGCGCCCCCAGAATCTGTCTCGCTTGATCCGTTCCCCGAGCGCCGCAGGAGGCCATGGCAGCGAAACTCCACCCGGGTGTGTCCGACGGTGCGTCAGCAACGATTTCATGAAGCCGACATTGCACATGCTTTTGCATCTCTTCGTTGTCGACACCTGCGCAGGTCGGCTGGCAGGCCTGTAGCTCTAGCGCACCAAAAGATATGCCTGCGCGTGTCACCGCGTCGAAAGCGAGGCGCATCCAACTTTCGATCCGACGTGGAGCTTCGAAGGCATGCTCTCGACAGAGGTGCTGTAAGAACTTACGTCCGGCCCCCTTGTCCCACCGATCCGACCCGAGGATGTCGTTGCAGACACGGCATTGCTCAAAAGCGATTTCCATCCTGAATTGCCTGCGCAGAGCCTCATCCATTGAGATCCAGAAGTGCCCCAGAACGAAATCTTGGTCGAAACTAGCAACAGGGGATCGGTCCGCCAGAGACAGCAAATTAGACTGATGAGTGGGCCTCAGGCGATCGATTTCGCTCACAGCCTCATTCTCTATGGTACCCGTCCATGCCGTGTCGATCTTGCCATCGATGAGTGGCGCCCGCATAAAGCCACGTGCGCTCAACCCCAGTTCTAGCGGGGGCGGTAGCTTCGTAATATACATCTCGTCACCGTCAAAATCGGCGCCCATGGAGCTGCAAAGCAGCGGGCTAATCTCAAGAACGAGAGCTGAGCCCATATCCTGATGCGCGGGCAGCTCTGCAACAACCGGTGGAACTAGGGGGCGAAGGGCTTTGATATTGTAACGGTGGAGGGTAGGATATCGATTCACGAGGCACATTGGATGCTCTGCAGAGATGTAGTCGTCGCAGAGCTTGGTAACCACCAATCGCAACTGGTGATCCATGATCTTCTGTGGCCATTTGTACTGTAAGATCGTCTGAAGATCCTCTGGTGTGAGAGTGTCACAGTCATCCCCGTCGGCCGTATCGTCTCTGCTTTCCCCTTGGTCTAGCTCCGCCCATTCCGCCACTTCACTTACGAAAAGTTCGATGAACGCCTCAAGTGGTATCCGGCACTCATCCCACTTGAGATTGGGATTAGGCACGATCACAAAATGGGCGGACGCGTCTACCCTGCGGCCCACTCCCTCCCGCCGGATGAGTCCTTCCTTCTTGAATAGCGACTCCGCGATAGCCTTATAGATCTTGTCGACTCCTATGCTGATTGTCTTCTGTAACTCATCTTCATGATCCGAGTCACTGTGGTAACCGTGGATCATTTCAAGCAGCTCTTGGTAAAGGGGGGTGAATGGGTCATACTGACGCGCACTGTCTTGTGGGTCAGGTTGTGAGCAACGGTAGGCCAGGGGCACAACGGGCACCACTGATACCGGGGGTGAATCAACACTCCCATTCAGAGGGTGAGGGATGCTGAATGGCAAGCGGATGTACCCCCAAGAGAGAGATGTGTAGCCAGTTGAGTTAGACTCTATGCCACTGAAGATTGCAGGTTCGGCAAGTCCGCAAGGTGCTGGCTGAGACGCGTTCTCATGGCTACTGCACTTCATCGCTACCGTCGTGTGTCTCGGACATGATATCGACAAGTTGGGTAGATCCGAGATACGGAAGGGTTTCGTCTGCCGATACGCTGTATACTCGGAATCACCCAAGCTGAATCTGACAGAAACTGATTTCACACCTACCTTGATCACAAACGAAATGATCTGAGCTTCTGAACCGGCATCCTGGCGATGGCGCCTAAAGCCGATATGCTGTATCAGCTCCTTCTTCTGCGGGGGGATCGGCTTCGTCTCTTCTGTGAGCACCCGCGGACATAATCCATGGTGCCGGAGTACATCACCTACCGATAGCGAGTACACCCGTGTCCTTTCATTTCTCTGCGATGCCGTGATCTTCGCGGGCCCTGCTGAACCATGCCATCGGTGGTGGCACTTCTCTTTGGCGCAAACAAATTCGCCCCTGACTGCGGGTAGCCAGCACTTATCGCTGATAACCTCCATACCTATGGTCTCAACGTCTGAATCCGTGCTCCATCGCAGCTTTCCTGGATCCTCATCCTGAAACTTCACCCCGAGAGCAAACAGGTGATCAACTATGGCATGGAAAGTCTGGGAGTCACGGCTACGTACCGCTGCCTGTGGATCCGGGGTGGTCAGGATGTAATCGAGAATGTTCTCGGCTTGGTACCCAAATAGAGCCCACATCTCCATTTCGCCAATGCGTTGACCGCCCCCAGCGGCCTTGCCTCCGACCGCTTGCCCGGTCTTACGATCGAAGCGGGCGCCCCTACCACCTTTCCGTACGTGTGCCTTGCGTTCGGCGATATGGCGCAGACGAACCATATACTGGTATCCGACGCAAACGGGGAGCTGGGTTGTCGTACCGTCGGGCAAGGTCAGACGCATTCGGCCGTACTGGTCAACGATGTTTGGCTCGTCGCCCTGATTCAAGGCGGTAAATCGCTGCCGTAGGTCATCCAGGTCGACCTTATGAAAGGGCGCACCGTCTGCGGCACGGTCAGGGCCGAGGGCCCCAAGCCTCATCAGCAATGCCTCTTGTGTCTCCAACAGTTGTCCAAGATTCATGCGCGATATAACGCCGTGTGGGTTCAGCACGAGGTCTATCGGCCGACCCGCTAAGGGGCCGAGCCGCGGATCATCTGGCAGGCAGGGCAGTTCGTTAGCATCAAGGAGCTTTGAAATGACCCCCTTGTTTCCATGGCGCCCCATGAGCTTGTCACCCGCGTTCAGAGGGTATCGCCGTCGCATGGTCCAACGTAGAAGCCCCCCTTGCAACGGTGACGCTGGAGCGTGGTACTCCATTGAAATCACCTTGCCATCATCCGGACATGTGATCACGAACGAGGGCTGGCCACATTTTTCAAAGACAGCCAGGGGCATACCGGCAGGGATCTCTTCTGGCGGGTTCTCGGCCATCCGGGTAACGTGATAGCTCCAGCACCAGTCAGCGTGGTATCTCCCGCTGTGTTCACTGGGTCTGAAGCCAGGAGGCACAAACCGGGAGTAATCCATCACTTCAGTGTAGGCCATGGGGCCGACGAGTTCTCTGCTGGCAACGATCGCATCCTCGTAGTTCCATCCGAACCACGGCATGTAGGCTACAAGGAGATTCTTGCCGGGCAGATAAAACGATTTCTCTTCGGGTGCAATACCGATCTCCCGCAAGGGACCAAGAGCCCTTTCAATCTCGTCCTCATGTCCCGTTGTAATAAGCGGGGCCTCAGCCCCCACAACTGGCACGGCTTGTACTAGATTCTTTGCCCCCATCATGGACCGCGCCGCGTCATTGTGATGGTAGAAGGGCAGAAGCGCCGCAGCATAGCCGAGTCCGTGGGTGGGTGACCTCGGCACAATCGGTACTCCTATCCCGTCCGTTTCCACCCCGGCGGCAGTATGAAGCGTGATCCCAACCTGATCAGATTCAGGCGTTTCTACAGGGCACACGATGCCATCGAAGCTCGGGTGGTTCTGCCGACCCCGCGGAGCATGCAGTTTTGTGCTCTTCGACGACATGTTGTATCTACAGAAGGATGTGAGCTCAGAAATAGCATCCGCGCCGTTCAGAGGCGTGAAAGGATGCAGCAGGACACTCCCCTCCGGATGAGTCATTCGGTATAGGAAGAGCGGCGTCAGGTCTGCCTTGCGGAGGGCCGACTGCAATGAGCTTGATGAAAGCCGCGCCCCACCACCTTCGATGGACAACGTCTGCGCAAGCATCTGAGCCAGGTTCTCTACGAGAAAAACGCTGTACGTGTAGAGACGCTGGTATTGAAGGTCACTCTGATAGAGGTGCAACTGGGTGGCTGCGGTAATTTCAGCGGAGGATGCGACGCGTTCTAGTATCTCACGGAGATATTGTTGATCCTCCTCCGTGAGGACTCCGTGTGCTGGCGCTGAAAGGAAATCCTTAAGGTCGCTCACCACCTTGCCCCCGAGGCCCGCGGAAAGCTGATTGATCTGCTCCAGCGCAGCGGATCTGGCCAAAATCGAAACATACTTCCGGCGCTTTGATTTCTTGTCCTTCTCGCAAATCCGCCACGTGCATCCGAGGCCCATCTCTGCACGAAAAGGCGCCTGCCCTTTCTTCTTGTCCCGGATAAACCACAGACCAGGACGTGGAACAAGGCATGGGCGCCAGACCTGAAGGACGGCGCGGTTCTGCTGGGTCTTGTCATCATTCCAAGCGTGCCGGATAAAGACACCGTGGTATGGGTATGGGACGCGGACCTCGGCGAGCGGCCCACAAGACTGCGAGGAGATGGCCGCCGTGAGCATCAGTGTTGCGTTCGTCTTCAGGCAGAGGTCGGCTTCCTCACGGG
>JABGOW010000576.1 GCA_018645275.1 Verrucomicrobiota bacterium | reverse complement strand
CATTCATCAGAACAGGTCGCCAGCCGCTCTGCGCGTAGAATGCCTCCTGCGCTTTCAAGGCAACAGCATCCACTCGCGCCAGAGGCCATACTTTGAGCTTCGCAAGAAAGGCGGCGGCATCGGTTCGAGTCAGGCCATGCCGAACAAGATACGCCAACGTGTCAGCTGCAGCGTCGGCGCCATCAGGCACCATCACTTCAGCTCCCATGAGGCTGCCCAAAATCATGTGCCGATCCTCAAGTCCCAACACCCAGGTCATGACACCCGGTGCGGCAGCATAGAGATAGGGCCGCCCCTGATTAATGCTCTCCTGCAAGGCATAGCTGCGTCTACGGCGGCTATTCGACAATGCCGCCAATGTGTCTTCCCCGGTCATGCAGTTCCCGGCGAGGTCAAGGAACCGCGGGGGTTTGTCCCCAGAACTGCGAATCTCACGCCGGACCGCATTCATAAGCCGCTTCGACAATATTGGCATACCGAATCCCCACTTCTGACATACTTTTCGGAGTATTGAGCATAATTTCATCTCAGTCCAGCAAGATTCTTATATAGTCTGACAAGAACGGGCTATTCTGACATATCGTTGGCATCTATGCTTCTCACGTTGTTTCGAGGCATAATCGTTTTCAGTCAGAGCACAAAAGAGGAGTACTAGATGAGCGTATTGGAACAGATGGCAGCAGATCTCATGAAGGGCAAGGCTAACGATGTCAAGGCAGGCGTGCAGCAGGCACTTGACGATGGTCTTGAGCCCGGCGCGATTCTCACCCAGGGCCTGCTTTCGGGCATGGGCGTGATCGGCGAGCGCTTCAAGAAGAACGAAGTCTATGTCCCCGAGGTGCTGATCGCAGCCCGAGCCATGAAGGCCGGCATGGAGATTCTTCAGCCCAAGCTCGCGAGCGCAGGAGTTCAGCCGTGCGGAACCGCGATTGTGGGAACCGTCAAGGGCGATTTGCATGATATTGGCAAGAACCTCGTCTGCATGATGCTCGAAGGCGCCGGGTTCAAGGTTGTCGACATCGGCATCGACGTCGACCCCAGCAAGTTCGTCGAAGAAGCCAAGGCCTGCAATGCTGACGTGATTGGTGTCTCAGCCCTGTTGACGACGACTATGACTAACATGAAGGGCGTCATTGATGCCGTCAGGGAGTCTGGCATCTCCTCAAAGGTCATTGTTGGTGGTGCGCCTGTGACACAGGCATTCTGCGATGAGATCGGTGCGGACGGCTATGCCGCAGATGCCGCATCTGCTGCAGACCTCGCTGCAACCTTCTGCAGCTAGAACACAATGTGAGTGATACCGTGGGCAGGTTCTGCGCTTGACGCAGAACCTGCCCTTGTTTCCTTGCCCCAGTCCTCCAACATGCCTATCCTGCTGCACTATGAAACGAATAGCCGAGCAACTTGCAGACGGCCGTGTCCTCGTATCCGACGGGGCATGGGGCACCTATCTTCAGAAGAACGGACTCACCCCGGGAAGCTGCCCGGAGCTCTGGAATCTTGAGCAACCTGATGTCGTAAGGCGTATCGCGGCCAGCTATGTGGACGCTGGCGCACACATGATCGAGACCAATAGTTTCGGCGGCTCACGCCTTAAGCTGGAACACTACGGGCTTGCAGATCGCGTTTCTGAGCTCAACCGAACGGCCGCCGAGATCTCGCGCAGCGCCATGGGTGACGACGGACATGTCATAGCCTCAATCGGCCCCACAGGAAAGATGCTCCTCATGGGGGATGTGACTGAGCAAGAACTGGAAGACGTCTTCGCGGAGCAAGCGGTCGCCCTTGAGCAGGGAGGGGCCGATGCCTGTTGCATCGAGACGTTTGCCGCTATCGACGAAGCCTCTCTCGCCGTCAAGGCCGTGAAGGCAAACACCGAGCTCGAAATCATCTGCACATTCACATTCGAGCGCACGGTTCAGAATGAGTATCGCACCATGATGGGAGTCTCCCCCGCTGAGATGGCAGAGGCCATGCTTTCAGCCGGGGCGGATATTGTCGGGACCAACTGCGGTAACGGCAGCGAGCGCATGATCGAAATCGTACGAGAAATGCATGCGACGTCACCCAAGGCGGCCATACTGGTTCACGCGAATGCAGGGATGCCGACTAACGTCAATGGAGTGGACACCTTCCCGGAGACGCCCGAAGACATGGCAAGCCACGTGGAGGGCCTGATTCAGGCCGGTGCAGGCGTTATTGGTGGATGCTGCGGAACAACACCCGCTCACATCAGAGCCATACGGACTCTGATTGACGCCAGAGGATAGCCGCCCCAACGCTGAGGGTGCAGAGCCCGGGGATACCGCACACATGCTGCTCAGATCACGAATAGCTGTCGTAGGCCCCGGGGCAATGGGGTCGCTTTTTGGTGCACTTCTCGCCAAGCACGGGCACGACCCGATGCTGCTGGACCATCGCCCCGAGCGCGCCGCTCAGCGTAACCGGAACGGCATTACCGTCTACGAGGACGGCAAGACCTGGCACGCCCCCGTCAAGAGCTCGGTGACGACGCAAACCTGCAACACGTTCGACATCGTACTCATCTGCACCAAGGCCTATGACACCGCAAGCGCAATCACGAGCGTAGCGCCGATGCTTAGTCCGGACGCCATCGTTGTGTCCATCCAGAACGGGCTTGGAAACGCCGAACAGATTCTGGCACATGCCCCAAACCGTTGCGTATGTGCCACAACGGCCATGGGAGCATGCCTCAAGACCTCACAGTCCAACGCCATCGGCGAGCCAAACTCGAGTCCGGAATCGGTCTTGCACTGGACTGGACATGGCCCCACGCAACTGGCGCCCTTTGCAGGCACTCCCCGTAGGCACGCCGAGCAGATCGCTCTGCTTCTGGCATCCATCCAATGCGACCACGAAGTGGTGGACGATGCCGAGTCCATGCTGTGGTCCAAGCTCATCATCAACGCGGCCATCAATCCCGTCACGGCGCTCTTTCGCCTGCCAAACGGGGCACTGCTGCAACACGCTGAAGCCCGGGAGCAGGCATTCGCCGCCGCCCGCGAGGCATGTGCGGTCGCAGATGGACTGGGAATCAAGCGAAGCTACGAAGACCCCACCCAGGCCCTCACGACGGTATGCAAGCGAACAGCAAGCAACCGCTCATCTATGCTTCGTGATACCGAACTTGGCCGCAGGACAGAAATCGAGGCCATCACGGGCGCCGTGATTGCCGAAGCCAAACGGCTGGACATTTCGGTTCCAGTAAATCAGGCTCTCTATGACGCCATTCAGAAGCAGGCGACTCAACATGGACATAAGGGACAACCATGACTAGATTTGATGCACTTTCAAGGGCAGGCCACCGCGCAGCCCTGCTCGTATTCTTCCTCGCCGCAATAGGCATCCCCTCTGCGGTGGCCGGTGAACCGCTGACCATTACGACTTGGAATATCGAGCACCTCGGCTCCCCTGGCCGTGGGTTCGGCGGAGGCTTTGGCGGGTTCGGCCGCGGATCCATCCCAGAGAGCATGACATCTCTCCCCAGGCGGAGCGACGCTGATCTCGAACAGATCGCCGCATTCATTCAAACAGAGCTGAAGAGTGACCTCATTGCACTACAGGAGATCGGCATTACAGGCATGCGCAATGGAAGGTCACTCTCCAAACCTCTCGACAAGATCGTCGAGACCCTCAACGCGTCAGGCGGCCGCTGGGCCTACTTCTTGCCCCAGGTTGACGAAACGCCCGCTGAAGATGACGAGAAGAACACCTTCCTTGGCTATCTGTGGAACCAGAACCGCGTGCGACTGCTAACGGTCTTCGAAATGACGCTCCCGAATCATGCCCTTGCCGGAACAGCCTTTTTTGAAAGAAGGCCTCTCGTAGGCTACTTCGAGGCGGCAGAGAATGGCGACGCGTGGGGCAACGATTTCGTCATTGTCAACGTGCACCTGGCATCGGGCCAGACCCTTGACGAGAATCACCTCATTGCCATGACACTGATTGAAGCCACGTTGGCCAGAGATCTGGCAAAGCACGCCGTCAAGGAGTCCGATATCATGATCATGGGCGACTTCAATGACAATCCAAGTCAGGTCAGGGCAGATGGCTCCCCCATGTACAGCCCGGCCATGGATGTCCACATGCGCTTCAAGGGGTATATCAATCTCGCCACAGCCGGCGAGATCACGACGACGCGGATGAACAACAACCTGGATAGCCTGATTGACCATATCCTCGTAAACCGGTCCGCTCAAGCTCACCTGACTGCCACTACCGCCGCGATTTTCAGGCCTGACAGCAAACGCAAAGGAAGTCGCAACCAGCTCGCCACATGGAGGGCCACATTCAGCGATCACTTCCCGCTCTCATTCCAGTACACAACAGGCACCGACACCGACGTCGACTTCTTCGAGTGAACGCTCTCAACTGAAATTCTCGCTACACCCCAGCGGTAGCACAACCGGAAGACGACGGAGTTGGTCTCTGATCCACGATCCGTTGCACGCCCCAATGGCAGAGATGGAGCATCGAACATGTTTGGCTGGCTAAATCATCTGGCAGCACGAGTGGTAGAAGGCTGGCTCGGTATACCGATGGACACGCATCTCGGTGGCAGCATTCACTTCTTCATCTACGACTCTATCAAGATCCTGATTCTGTTGTCCCTGATGATCTTCGGCATATCCTACCTCCGCACGTTCTTCCAACCCCAGAAAACCAAGGCGATGCTGGAGCGGATCCACGGCCCCAAAGCGCACATCGCGGCTTCGCTGATGGGGATCATCACGCCCTTTTGTTCCTGCTCTTCGGTGCCCATCTTCATTGGTTTCATTGAAGCCGGAATCCCATTGGGTGTGACGTTTTCGTTTCTCGTCACTTCTCCAATTGTAAACGAAGCGGCCTTTGCCGTGCTATGGGCATCTTTCGGCTGGAAGGTCGCATTTGCCTATGCCGGCATGGGTGTTGTCATAGGCGTCGTGAGTGGCATGATCATAGGCCGGTTCAAGCCGGAAGGGCACCTCGAAGAGGCCGTATTCAACGAAGAAGCGTACGACAAGATGCGGCCCAACATGACTCAGAACGAGCGCTTGGCCTACGCGCGCGAGCATGTAGCCGATATCCTCAAGCGGATCTGGCTCTTTCTGCTGATTGGTATCGGGATTGGTGCAGCGATCCATGGTTGGGCACCGGAAGAGCTCCTTTCCAAGTATGCAGGAAGCGATAACCCGCTGAGTGTGATCATAGCCGTATTGTGCGGCGTACCGCTCTACGCCAATGCTATCGGGACAATCCCGATCGCAGAGGCCCTGATCGGCAAAGGCGTGGGCCTGGGGACAGCATTAGCCTTCATGATGGCCGTTACGGCGCTTTCCATCCCGGAAATGGTGCTGCTGCGAAAGGTCATGAAGCCCCGACTGATTGCCATTTTCGTGGCCACCGCCGCGACGGGCATTCTCGTCGTAGGCTGGATGTTCAACATCCTCTTCTAGCATCAATGCCCCACCCCGCCTTCGCAACTCCACACGAAAAAGCCCCGCAAAAGCGAGGCTGAGATTCGTGGCGGAGGGTGAGGGATTCGAACCCCCGGATACCTTGCGGCATCACATGATTTCGAGTCATGCGCATTCAACCGGACTCTGCCAACCCTCCGACGGGGTGTAAATCAGTCGCGTACACTAAGTAAGGTATTCCAAAAAGTCAAGCTGCCGCCATCATGCGGCCAGCTACAGGCGCCAAGCGATACTGGCCGAGATCATGTAGTCAGCAAACGAGGCATCCCCCGCTGTGCGTCCGCGCCCCTCCCATGTTCCCGTCAAATCGGGAACGCGATTGCGATAGATAGAGCCTGTCCCAAAAGCGCGCTTTTCGGGAACGTGTGAGTTTTCGAATTCTGG
>JABGOW010000346.1 GCA_018645275.1 Verrucomicrobiota bacterium | reverse complement strand
CCTGTCCGATGATGGGATCTCATGGCGCAAGGTCATCGATAGAATCGATAACCATTTGGCAGCCGAGACACTGCATGCCGGGGTGGCATTTTGGACGGTCCCCGGTCAGAACCGTACTGTGTTCCATGGGATGGTTGACCAGATCAAGATTGAGCAGCCGGGTGAGCTGCCTTCAGAGCCGGACGAGCGCCTGAATGCCGAGAACGGCGTCACGATCGGACGCATTAATGGTCTGGTTCGTGGAAATTCGGACGGTTCGAGCCTGTATGCCCGCGGGAATGGGATAGGCCTTCTGCGCTCTGATGATAGCGGCGAGACGTGGCAGTCCTGCAACGGCGACCTCACGGCGCCAGCGGCAATGGCCGTGCGCTCCGTCGCGGTGCATCCCACCAACCCGGCCGTGCTCCTGCGTGGGGGAGGGGATATCAGCGACGACACGCCGCGCTCTGGACTCTGGCGCAGTGAAGACAGCGGTGAGCAGTGGACACAGGTCAGTTCCGATCTCGACTTCGATGGCACCACAGCGCGGACGTTGTTTGGCGAGACCATCGCGTTCAGCCCGCATGATCCATCGATCGTGGCGGCGGCAGGCGAAACGAACGGTCTGTATATGAGCCACGACGGCGGCCTCACTTGGAACTATCAAGGCCTGAAAGGCGAACGCGTGACCTGCGTTGCGTTCAATCCCTACCAGAAGGGCATGCTGGTGATCGGAACCTGTCCCGACAGCGAACTCGGACGCTTGGGATTCAGCGGTTTTTCCGTGTCCGACGAACCGGGAATTGGGCGGCTCCACCTCTCGCGCGATAACGGAAAGAACCTGTCGGCGATGTTCGAAATGCCGGCATGGGGGATGACCGATATCCGCTTCGAGAAGATGCGTTCTTCTGTGATTTACGGCGCCACAACCAGGGGGCTTTACTACACATTCAACCTGACCGGGTTCTATCAGCGTCGGCATGGTCTTGAGCCGGACCGTCTGCATGTGGCGATCGACGAGTTCCGGCCTGACGTCGGCCGTAGCGATGTCCTCTCCGGACCGTTCAGTGGGGAAGATCAGATGCGCCTGTATGAGGGGCGAATCGGCTACTACTGGTCACCTGTCTGGAAGCGTCTACCCGATGCGCCCTCAACCGCCAATCTGCGCAGTGCCGTTTACCTGAACGACCTCAACTCATTCTGTATCGCAACACAAGATGGCATCTTCAGGTCCACAGACCACGGCACGACGTATCGCTGTGTCTACCCCACGGATGGTAACTGATGTCACGCCTGAGCATGGCGGCCGCAGCGGGCGCGCATTGCAGTTGCGTGGGTTCTTCTTCCGGTATTCTGGACGGAAACAGGCTGACTATGTCGTCAACTTTGTCGTGAACTGAACCGATCCGACGAGCAACATTCCTGACCTCCTTGGATTCGCGCTGGTTCTACCCATTCAACTGCCATGCGCCCCGTGCGCGTTGCCCCAAAAGAAAACCCTAATTTCTGGGTTGACTGTCCGGCATTATATCGATATAATCTGGCTATCTTAGTGAGAGGTGTGGCGCAATGGCGGTTACTTTGAAAGCGGTGGCGGGGAGGGCGGAGGTATCGGTTGCTACGGCAAACCAGGTGCTGAACGGCTTTGTTGATCGTTTCGCCGAATCTACCTGCGAACGCGTGCAGGTGGCGGCGCGTGACTTGGAGTATGTGCCGAATATGGCGGCGCGATCACTCCAGAAACAGCGTTCTTATCTTATCGGTGTCCTCTTCTCCGATGCCAATGCCAGCCTGTTCTCAGAGTTCACGCACGGGGTGATGCAGGGCATCGGAAGCACGGATTACTCGCCCATTGTGTTCAGCCATGACAGTCTGCGCACTGAGGCGAAGTGCCTGGAGCGATGCCTGCACAGGAAGGTTGACGGGCTGATCGTTGGCGCAGGGATCGATGAGGCCGGGCAGACGAACACAGATTTCTACAGCAAGGTCATGGCGTCGGGCCTTCCTCTTGTAGAGGTATTCGGGCGCTTCGTCCCTGAGGCCGTGTCGGGCAACGTGGACCTGAAACAAGCGGGCAAGATGGTGGTCGATCATCTCAGGGCAGCGGGTCACCAATCAATCGCGCACTTGACGCACGACAGATACGATGTGGCACGTCATTCTGGCATCGGACCTCATTATGACGCGTGGGAGATGTTCCGCGGATACGAGCAGACCATGTTATCATCGGGGTTGACTCCCGTTCTGATCACGCACCCTCTTCGGCTGACGGGAGGTTTCTCTCAGTCCTGTTATGAATCTGGGTATGCGAGCTTGAGGAGTATCATGGCGCATCCCGCGAAGCCCTCTGCCGTGTTCTGCTACAACGACGATCAGGCCTACGGTCTGATTCAAGCCTGTCACGATGAAGGCATCGCTGTGCCGGATCGCCTGGCAATCGTGGGATACGGCGATGAGAAACTGGCGCGGATTATCCGGCCGCGCTTGACCACGCTGCGCCGTCCGTCCCGGGAAACGGGACGCCGGGCGTCCGAGCTGCTGCTGCGGATGATCGAGAAGGAGACGGTAGAGAGCGTGACGCTAGAACCGGAATTGATGGTGCGCGAAAGCGCGTAACAGATACCAAGGAGGACAGGATGAAGCTGCATGTTGGAGTAGGTAATGGCTGTGGCGTTTGCCATGCTGAGGAACAATGGACCCCGCAGAACGAAAAGACAGAGACGATGAGATTCAAGCAAACAGGTTGGATGGTTCAAGTCGCGGTGATCGCAGTAATGGTTTATGTCCCCGTCGCCGGCGAGGCCGCAAACACTTATTTTCAAGTCAATTCCGGTAATTGGACGAACCCGGTGAACTGGACTGGGGGTGTACCCACGGCTGGTAACAACGCCATGATAGGTCGTTCCGACTCCGGTGGGGTTACCCCTGCTACGTGCGTCGTGGACACGGCATCCCAGGTTTGCCCCGCATTGTATCTGGCCTCGGGTGCTGCTACTGACAGGGGAGTGCTCAACATCACAGCCGGGGACTTGACCTGCTCCAGTGCTGCTTACATCGGGTTTAAAGGGACAGGCATTGTCAATCAATCGAGTGGCTATTGGGATTGCCAGTCAACAATCCGTATCGGCGAGGTAGCTGGCAGTGATGGGACAATCACCCTAAGTGGATCGGGGGTGTTGACGAACCGCAACGTACTCTATGTCGGGTTGTTAGGAAATGGCACCTTCAACCTGAACGACAGTGCTGCGCTTATTAGAACGGCGGGCACGTCGTACGTGCCCAACAGCTCGGGCGCCACCGGCGTGGTGGACCAGACGGGCGGGCTGTGGGATAACGGGAACCAAGAACTCCGCATCGGCCCGGTAGCCGGCGCTGTTGGAACAGTCAACCTAAGTGGCTCGGGGGTGTTGACGAACTGCGGCGCCCTCTATGTCGGGCTGGCAGGAAGTGGCACCATCAACCTGAGCGACAGTGCTGTCTTTCATAGAATGGGGGGCCATGCGTACGTGCCCAACGGCGGCCCTAGCGCCACCGGCGTGGTGAACCAGACGGGCGGGCTGTGGGATAACGGGGGCGGAAATATCCGTATCGCAAGCGCCTCTGGTGTTGGAAGCTACAGTATCAGCGGCGGAGCCCTGACCAATGTCAATACACTCTATAACCCGGTCAATGGCGTTGGAACATTCAGCGTTGCCGGCAGTAGTGCATCGATTCATATGGCGTCATATCAAGAACTTCAAACCACCTCAACCCTGCGGGTTGCACCCGATTCCGGCGGACTGAGCCCCATCAATGTTAGCGGAAGCGTCAGCCTGAAGGGGACGCTGGAGGTCGATTTCTCGAACTATGGTAGTAAAACGGATGATTTCACGATCATTAACTATGGCACTACGCTCTCTGGCACGCTCTTCACAAACATCCTGACCGAAGGCTGGTCGGCGGATATCGATTATGGTGACGGTTCGGATGACTCTGTTAGCCTCGTCAACATCGTTGCGCCAGTACTCGCGGGCACCGTCGTCACTATCCGATAAGCTGGGTTTTCATTCTCGCTCGCATTCGCGTGAGCTCCGCCGGACAGCGGCGAAGCAATGTGAAGCAGTGTAAACTGTCCTACAATGAAATCCATCTTTATCATTGGCGCGGGCGACCGCGGATCAGGCTATGCCGCAGCGTTGCGAAAGTGGCCGGAGCGCGTACGCATCGTGGGGGTGGCCGAGCCCCGTGAAGCGTATCGTGAAGCATTTGTCCGTGAGTACGGCATACCCGCTGATAACGTTTTCGCGTGCTGGCGAGGAGCGGCAGAACGTGAGCGCTTTGCCGACGCCGTACTGATCTGCACCCAGGATGCTCTTCACGCCGATCCGGCCGTGGCTTTTGCGCGGAAGGGCTATCACATTCTGCTCGAGAAACCGATGGCTACGACGGCGGACGACTGTCGGCGAATCGTTGAGGCCGTCGAGGTATCCGACGTGCTGTTCGCCGTCTGTCACGTGCTGCGCTACACACCTTATACGCACAGGCTCAAGGACCTGATCGCGCGGGGGCGCATCGGTGACCCCGTGAGCATCCAGCATCTCGAGCCGGTCGGTTATGCACATCAGGCGCATTCTTTTGTTCGTGGCAACTGGCGCAACGAGGCGGAATCCACCTTCATGCTCCTGGCCAAGTCCTGCCACGATCTGGACTGGCTGAGCTACGTGATGGGCCAACCGATACGGCGCGTCTCCTCATTCGGATCACTCTTTCACTTCCGGCCCGAGAACCGGCCGGCAAACGCCGCCCAGCGCTGCACAGATTGTGCTCTTGCAGGCGATTGCCTCTATTCCGCCGGAAAGGTGTACTCCGAAATTTTCAATCACGACATAGCACCGGCCGTGCTGCGGATTGTGAATCCCGACACGAGTGAAGAGGCGCTTCGCGAAGCGCTACGTACGGGCCCCTACGGCCGCTGCGTTTACGCATGCGACAACGACGTTGTCGATCACCAGGTTGTGAACATGGAATTTGGGAATGGAACGTCAGGCGTTTTCACGATGACTGCGTTCACCGAGATGCACAAAATGCGACAGACGCGGATCTTCGGCACCCGCGGGCAAATTGTGGGAGACGGTGAGTCGCTGGACGTGCACGACTTCCTTACCGACACCACCGAACGGATTGCAGGGTTGGCCGACTCGGCCGCCTGGGAAGGCCACGGCGGCGCCGACCAGAACATGATTGATGCGTTCGTGGATGCGTTGGAATCCGGAGACCAGAATATACTCTTGTCGGGACCGGAGGAGACACTGATGACGCATCTGGCAGTATTTGCGGCGGAGCAGGCACGTCGGGAGAAACAGGTTGTGGAGATTGATTAGACGTCCAACATCCAAAAGGGAGAGAGAAGAACCATGCGAAACGTCATACTGTCGGCCGGCCTATGTGTCGGGTTATTGGCGAGCGGTGCGCTTGCGGAGTCCGCTTTGAAAACGAAGCACTTGTCGATCGGTCTCAAGGATGGTGCTATTGTGTCGCTGAAGGCCACGGCCAGCGGCAGGGACTACCTTGCGGCGGGGCAGCCGGCACCACTCCTGCAGGTACGGGTGGCGGGTGCGTTGCATGCGCCCGACGGCATGGACTGGGACGCCAAAACGGAGCAGATGACACTGCGTTTCTCGAAGGCCGGCGTAGAGGTCGTGGTGGCCACGAAGGCGAAGCCCACGCACGTGACTCTGACCGTGTTGAGTGTTACGCCGAAAGAGAAGGTCGAGCTCATCGTCTGGGGCCCATACCCCACCACCATCAACCGGACAATCGGTGAAATGGTGGGTGTCGTGCGCGACCAGACATTCGGTATAGGGATACAGGTCTTGAACCCGAAGACCATGGGTGGATATCCAACG
>JABGOW010000115.1 GCA_018645275.1 Verrucomicrobiota bacterium | reverse complement strand
GGGCCGTTAGCTCAGTTGGTCAGAGCACTTGACTTTTAATCAAGGGGTCCCGGGTTCGAGACCCGGACGGCCTACCATTCTTCCCCGAAACTACGCCCACTGGCATACGCACAAAGTCTGCGAAGCAAAGAGGAGTGACCAATGAAGATTGGTGTTATTGGTGGTAGCGGTCTCTATGACCTTGAGGGCATGGAGCAGGTGGAGTCGGTTTCTGTAGATACCCCATTCGGAGAACCGTCTGATCCCTATATCCACGGTGTGATTGCGGGACGCGATGTCTATTTCTTGCCACGACATGGCAAAGGACATCGCATTATGCCTTCTGAGATTAATCATCGGGCTAACATCTTTGGCTTCAAGAAGCTCGGCGTTGACTGCGTCCTTTCGATCAGCGCGGTAGGTAGCCTTCGTGAAGAACTACGCCCACGCGATATTGTACTGCCGGACCAGTACTTTGATCGCACGAAGAAGTCTCTTGAGCACACTTTCTTTGGTGAGGGGTTGGTGGCCCATGTTGCTTTCGGCGAGCCCACTTGTCCGGTCTTGCGTAAGACGATCATGGAGAGTTCGGCACGTGTTTTGGAGCAGCAGGAACCCCGCCTTGATGTGCGCGTCAATGCGGGTGGCACTTACGTCAATATGGAGGGTCCTGCTTTCTCTACGAAGGCGGAGTCCAATGCTTATCGGCAATTCGGGTTTGACGTGATCGGTATGACCTCTCTGCCTGAAGCCAAGCTCTGTCGGGAAGCGGAGCTGTGTTACCAGGCTATGGCAATGGTGACGGACTATGATTGCTGGCATGAATCCGAAGAGGATGTCACGGTGGATTTGGTGATTAGCCATCTGATGGCGAATTCTGCCTTGGCGAAGGCCATTCTGCAGGATCTGATTCCAGCTATCGCAGAGGAGCGTTCTTGTCGTTGCGGTTCTGCCCTGGAGAATGCTCTCCTGACGGAGCGAGGTGCTGCCCCTGAGGCCACGAAGCAGAAGCTGGCCCCGATTGTTGGGAAGTACTTGGGGAAAAGCTGAAACTTGGAAAGCTGAAATTGTGGGTGCCTGGGTTCTGGATGTGTATGGCGTTATGCAATGGCGCTCTGCAGTGACTCTCCATTTCTACTTGGTTCGGTTCTTAGCGTTGATATACTCGCGCGCATGCCTCGTATTTCACTGTCCAATGCCCGGTTGGGCTTAAATGCCTCACTTTCTCGACTCGGTGGGTTCGTGTCTGAGACGGCCTCGCATGGGCTGGATATCATCTATCCACGCACGTGCGGCGGGTGCGGCGGTGTTCCGGAAGGGCGGGGTATGCATCTGTGCTGGGCGTGTCTTGCCAGCGCGGTCTATGTGAAGGACCCTTTCTGTTCTTGCTGTGGCGACCCGGTGGAGGGGGCGGTGCATCACGCGTTTCTCTGTTCGTGGTGTCGCCGTTCACGGCCGGCGTTTGCTTTGGCCCGATCGGCGGTGCGGTTTCGTGGGCCCATGAAGCAGGCACTACACACGTTCAAGTATGAGAAAGCATGCCACCTTGCTGGTGACCTCGGCGGTTTGCTGGCGGGGTGCGTCCGTGCTCACTACGCAGATGTCTCATTTGATGGGGTTGCGTATGTCCCGTTGCACCCTCGGAAAGGGAGAGAACGCAGCTTCAATCAGTCTCGGCTCCTGGCCGCCGATGCGGCGAAACGGCTGAGCATTCCCATCTTGCATCGTGCGCTCTCGCGTGTTCGGGTCACGTGCACCCAGACGCGCCTGAACGCTGAGGAACGGAAGCGCAATGTTCGCGGTGCCTTCGTGGCAACCATGCCTGAGTGGATCGAGGGGCGGCGCCTATTGCTTGTGGATGATGTGATGACAACAGGCGCGACTGTTGCTGAGTGTTCGCGAGTGCTGATGGACGCGGGGGCGGTGTCTGTGCATGTTGTAACGGTCGCTCGGGGATAGCATGCCTTCCTTGCCTGGAGTCAGTTCGCCTGAGAAGGTTCACTGACTAGGCCTGCGGGGGCCCCGTTCCTCGCACTCGTCACCCATCAGTGTATCGCCCGTAACGCTGGATGGCGGCCATGAGGAGGCGCATGCCGGTGAGGCGGCTGCCGTTGTTGATTGAACCGGCCGTGGTGAAGCTGAGTCCACGCTTCTCGCGGGCCTGGGCGAAATCACGCAGAAACTCCGCAACCATGTTGGCTTCCTCGTTACGGCTATAGGTGAATGGCGCAAGCTGTCCATGGATCACGGCATTGGGACAGTGCTCACGGATCTCGGCGACCGTAAGCGTCGGGCCGAAGTTGGTTCCCGTGAGGTCGAGTTCACTCAACAGGGGTAGCAGGTGGGCCATGTCCGAATCGCTGTGCTGATACCGGGTTTCTTCGGGATGCGTTGCATAGGTGCCCAGGACGGCGCGGTGGATCGGCATCGCGAAAGCCTCGTACATGTCTGGGTTGAAGAGACAGCAGTTGTCATCAGCCCATGACCATCCACGCCGCGCGGTTTCGGGTGTAAAGCCGGCCTCTTCATCGAGGACCTTTGCCCGCGCAAGGATTGCCCGACCGACAACATCGCTGTAGCGCGAGAACAACTCCGGGTCATCGAAATAGAGCAGCAGCATGTTCTCCGGACCGAAGATGGAGCAGGCAAACGTACAGGGCCCGCGCTGGGCACGATAGAGTGGTACGTTCTTTCCAAGGGCGGTGAGGCGCGCTTTTTCCTCATCCCAGTTCTCTGGAAGCATGAAGTCACGTAGATTCTCGAGACGTGCTTCGACGCGATCAAGAAGTGCGGCGAGTTCTTCGGGTGTATTGGCGGCCTGTTTCAGCCACCAGCTTCCCGCCTTGCCACCCTCCCACGCGTTCTCCCCTTCGAAAATGTCGTGCAGGCCTTTGATTTCCGGCCATTTCTGCTTGGGGTCAGGCCGCGATTCCGGCAAGAGGCGACGTCCGACGACTTCTTCGGCCTTGTCGTTGTAACGGCGCGATATGGCCAGAGCCCAGTCGACGTCTTCGTGCTGGAATCGCCACCAGTCTTGCTCAATGCCTAGTTCATCGAAGATGCACTCCCAGTTGCAGATCGCCCCAAAGGCCGTCTGGGGGGCATCCTCAGAGAAGGGAGCTTTGCGCGCTTCTTCCTGGTCCTTCCAGAACTGGTCCAAATCGACAGGAGCCAACCCGCCGTTTGCCGCGGTCTCTTCGAGTAGCTGGTCTACCTTCTGTTTGTCTTCGTTCGCCAGCAAGTCATAAGCACCCATTGAGGCCTCCTGTTGTTAAAGATTGACAATAATACGAAGTAAATGGCTAATAATAAATGGACATGATTGATCATAAGTTATCTAGAATTGATGCCATAAGCTATGTCCAGTCTTCGCACGAAGAACAGATGCCGTCGCTGCTGGATATCACTCTGAATCATGCTACCTATAGATTTGAGCTTCTGACGGCGCATCTGAGGGAAAGGCATACCTCGTCGCGCGTAGGGCGAGGCAGTCACCAACACGAGGTCTATCATATGGTGCTCTATGTCGGAGGTAGGGGGAACTTCAGCCTCAACGGTATCCTCTACCCAGCGCAACGAGGGAGTCTAGTGCTTGTGTCGCCGCACCAACCACACAGTTTTGCACCTACGGAGGGGTGGGTCGTCTACCACGAGGTCACGTTTGCCTTGCGATCAGATCACGCCGTATTTCCCGGGTCTCTCGCTGATGTGTTGGGTCACTATACAGGTCGGAGAGAGGTTGTAGAGGACGTACAGGCGCTTGATGCGTCGATCTTTGGGGTGGTAAAGGGGCAGATGGAAAGGCTTGTAGCGGATGTGACAAAGGTCTCGATCGATTGGTTCGCCACATATCGAAAGATGATTGAACTTCTTGGTCGGGTTGCAGCCCTTGGTACGGACGCGGTGGCTGATGTTGTCTGCTCCTCGCTTGAGGTTCGTGCCCGAGACTATCTGGCGGCGAATTTCCGCAATCCGGAACTGTCTCTTAAGCGGATGGCAGCCGATATGAATGTTTCTCCTGAGCACCTCTGTCGGCACATGAAGAAGACCCTAGGAGTGTCGCCCATGACTTACCGGAATCATCTGCGCGTGAAGGCTGCACGGAATCTTCTTCGGAGCACAAACCTGCCGTGCAAAGCGATTGCAAGTCGGCTAGGGTACTGTGACCTCTACGCATTCTCGAAGGCTTACCATCGCATTACAGGGAGGCGGCCATCGAGCGAGAGGAGTAGCGGTACGGCTGTGTGAAGGTGATGAGGGGACAAGAAGAGCTGAAATGGCTTGGGCTTTGCCATGGGAATGAGGGAAGGGTTTAAGTTGGGAAGTAGAGAACAACTGGAGCTTGCGTTGGAGCGGCTGTATGCACGGCGACAGTTTGGAATCAAGCTGGGGCTGGAGCCGGTGCAACGGATGTGTGAGCTGCTGGGGCATCCGGAGCAGCAGTATGGCGTGATCCATGTGGCGGGCACCAATGGGAAGGGCTCGGTCAGTGCCTCGATTGCCTCCGTTGTGCACGCGACCGGGATTGATGTGGGTCTCTATACCTCGCCTCATTTGATTCGCTTCAACGAACGGATCTGCGTGAATGGGGTGTCCGTTTCTGACGATGAGCTCGTTGCGGCACTAGCGGTTTGTGAGGAGGCGTCAGACAAGGTGTTGGCAGAGCAGGGGCATGAGACGACCTTCTTTGAGATCACGACTGTGTTGGCGTTTGAGTGCTTTCGCCGGGCTGGCGTGAAGCTGGCCGTGATCGAGACGGGCCTTGGTGGTCGGCTGGATGCTACGAATGTGGTGACGCCGCTGATCAGCGTGATCACGCGGGTGGCTGATGATCACGGCGCACATCTTGGCGACACGCTTGAGGCCATTGCGGGAGAAAAGGCTGGCATCATCAAGTCTGGCCGTCCTGTCATATGTTCGCCACAGCAGCCTGAGGTTGAGGCGGTTCTGCGCCGGACTGCAGATGCGCTTCAGGCATCTTTTATAGCGGCGGGAGATGCGGTCAGTGTTCAGCGCGTGTCGGGCGATCTGCATGGACAGAAGGTGCGGGTAAGCTCAGAGAATGGCCTTGCAGCAACCGCGCATTTCCCTCTGCTGGGGGATCACCAGCTTGAAAATCTAGGGGTCGCGATGGCAACTGTTGAGTTGCTCTGTGATCTGCTGGGGGTGTCGCTCGACGTGGCACTCCTCAAAGCCGGCATTGAGGCGATCCGTTGGCCGGGGCGCTGTGAGCTTCTAAAGGCGTCGCCCTGTGTGCTTGCAGACGCGGCACACAATCCAGATGGTGCTGCCGCATTGATTGCCTTCCTGCGTCGCAACGGAATCAGGCATGCCGGAGTTGTGCTGGGAATGTGCGATGATAAGGATGCTATGGGGGTTGTGAAGCAGCTTGCGACGATCGCGCAGCGCATTTGGGTCGTCCCGATTCCAAATGAACGGAATATGCCTGCGGAACGCCTGATCCGTCTTGTTCAGAGCGTTGGCGTTGATGTCGCGGCGACTGAGCTGGATGAGGCATTGGATGCTGCGGAAGCGTGGGCACAGGAAACGGGTCTTCCTGTTGTCGTGACCGGTTCGATTTTCCTGCTTGGAGAGGTGTTGCCAAGGTACAATGCGCCGGATTTGGATGCGTCAGACAAAGAGCTTGAACTGGGGTAGGCCCTGCGATATGGTGCCGCTCGTTCTTCTCAGGACACGCTCGGGTGGTGAAATGGCAGACACGCTAGCTTGAGGGGCTAGTGGGGGCAACCCCGTGAAGGTTCGACTCCTTTCCCGAGCACCAACCTTTCCGACGATCGTCGGATCTCAGAATGCGCGCCCCTGGGCCGCGCCTGCCCCTTCGCTCCACTACGAGTCAGACGCGAATGACACTTACTTAAGCCTTTTCTCCGACAAA
>JABGOW010000050.1 GCA_018645275.1 Verrucomicrobiota bacterium | reverse complement strand
ATGAACGAGCAGGCCTTTGACCTCGCCGCAGTCACCGTAACGCATGTGATTACCTCAAGAAATCTACGCACGGCGCGGGTGCTGGTGTCCATTCGTGGAACTGAGGAAGAGAAGACCCGCATGCTCGGGCTGCTCCGTCGCCACCGACCCGAAATCCAACAGACGATCAACCGGGACCTAACCCTCAAATACACGCCCAAACTGCACTTCGATCTGGATCGGTCCGTCGAGGAAGGCGACCACGTTCTCGATATTCTCACACACTTGGACGATGGGAAGCCAGAGGGCAGTGACTCACCGGGAGAGGATCCGGAAGCATGAAGAGCGTGAATACCAGATTCAGCGCCCCTGCCGCACCGCAGCCCGTGGACCCATTCAGCGGCGTGCTCCTTATCGACAAGCCCATGGGCCCCACTTCCCACGACATCGTTAACCGCATCCGGCGAGGATTCGGAATCAAGAAGGTTGGGCATGGGGGAACGCTGGACCCAATGGCAACAGGCCTGCTCATCATGCTCCTTGGAAAGGGCACAAAACTCTCAGATCGCTTTCTGGGGTCGGACAAAACCTACGAAGGCACGCTGCATCTCGGAGCCGCCACCGACAGCCAGGATGCACAAGGCGAAGTCACCGATGAAGGAGACCCTTCAGGCATCACCGAGGAGCAAGTGCGCGAAGCGATGACGAGCCGCATCGGGGATAGCATGCAGATGCCACCGATGGTATCCGCCGTCAAGGTCGCCGGAAAACCGCTCTACAAACACGCTCGAAAAGGGAAAACCGTAGAACGTAAGGCCCGCCTGATTCACCTCTTTCAGTTCAAGATGCTCCAATTCGACTCTCCAGATGCCGAGTTTGTCCTGCGCTGTACGAAAGGCACCTACGTGCGTACCCTTTGCCACGACATCGGGATCGAACTGGGCTGCTATGCACACCTCTCCCGTCTACGACGAACCCGGTCCGGCAGCCTCGATATCAGCCAGGCGCTACCCCTCGATCAGGCCATGAAGATGGAGCGTAACGAGCTCCTCAAGCATATCCTCCCCATACACCAGTTTACGTGACTCCACCCCCCAGAACCCGCCAGAGGCGGACAAGCCCAGAACCCCAAACCCAGAACTCGGAACCCCAAACCCACAACCCGGAACCCCAAACCCAGAACCCAGAACTCACAACCCATGAAACTACTGCGAGAGCTGAGTGGTCTCCGTGAGCACGGCAAGCCAATCACGGTTGCTGCCGGCTTCTTTGATGGCGTCCATTGCGGCCACCGCAGCGTCATTGAATATGCAAAGGACTCGGCGCGCAAACATGGTGGTGAGGCTTGGATCCTGACGTTTGATCAGCATCCTCTCAAAGTGGTCCGTCCGGAAATTGCGCCACTGATGCTCACATCTACCGAGCACAAGGTTGCCCTACTGGAAACGTGCGGCGTAGACGGCTGCATACTCCTGCCCTTCACACACGAATTCGCCACGACTCCTGCAACAGAATTTGCCGCGTGGCTCCTGCACTGCGCACCAACACTCTCAGAAGTCGTCGTAGGAGAGAACTGGCGGTTCGGAGCAGACGCCGGTGGCACGCCCGCCCTCCTGCGCGAACTCGGGGGTGAAGCTGGCCTAACCGTCACCACGCTTCCGCCGGTTGTGGCGGATGGAGATACCATTTCGAGCACCCGCATTCGCATGGAAATCATGAAGGGAAACCTGGATCACGCCGCCGCTATGCTGGGTCGCCCCGTGAGCGTCCTGGGCACCGTGGTCCATGGCCGGGCCATTGGCCGAACCCTCGGGTTCCCAAGCGCCAACATTGACCCACACAACGAAGCGCTACCGCCGCTGGGCGTCTATGCCGTCCAAGCCCTCGTCAACAATAGGTTCTATGACGGCGTTATGAATTTTGGTACCCGCCCCACCTTTGACAAAGAGAAGACGCGTACAGCCATTCTTGAGCTGCATTTGCTCGACTTCGAGGGGTCCATCTACGACGACAGTATTGAGGCATACTTCATCCAGCAGCTCCGCGATGAATGGTATTTCGCCACGATCAACGAACTCACCGACCAGATTACGAAAGATGTCGAAGACGCGCGGGAGATTCTCAAATCCGGGGGACTCTCAGCCGAGACCAGAACCGCCCTTGCACAAGCCTGGCACCGTTGAACCGACCGGGGCACCGTGCCGTTCAGTGCGTTGTGAGGCAAATTCAATCCTCAAGCCATTCAATCGCTTCGTCTCTGTCTCTAAACACTTCCATCTTGAGCGGCACACCTGCCATCTCAGAATGAGACGTATACATCTGCAACATCCCGAACACGAAAGGCGACTCGCCTAAGAAGGCTGTCTTCTCGTGCACCGAATGTATTTTTGCTGCACCGGCTATTCGCCACATATCGTCCTCAGTGAAACTGGACACATCCCCTGCTGAGAGGTTCCAAAGCAAGAGTTTAGTAACCGTAGGGTATTGGCTCTTGATGATGTCCACCATCTCGGCAACGGTAGTCGGCCCCTCCATTACAAACTCAGTGATTTCTCGGTCCTTGATGAGATGGCGTGTGATCATCTTCTATTTCCCGTCACTGCCGTCCATGCGTTCTGGAGACTGGCTCTGTACCGTCAGGCACGCAGAAAGCTAGTGTCCGCATCGCGGGTTCGTTGTTTGGACGATGTTCTTAGCCATGATTACTCTATTCGCAGCATGGGGTTACGCTACCAAGTCGCGATGGTGGCGTAAAGCGAGTTTCCGAAGAGCAATGGGGAATGGCTCTTGGTTAAGCGGAACACGATAGCGGCGACGAGATCGGTAAACGATTCCGAAAGCCTCCCCCTCGTTGTCCGTTCGCGTCGCCGCTCGCGTCAACCGATGCGGGTGTTGCGCACTGTGCGCCGGCGAACACAACAGGCGCTGGCCGTGCTGCCATCAGCCGACATACACCGGTGTCCCCATTGTTTCATTGCGCTTCATACGGTGACCAGTTCTTCGGTGTTCACAGAACGTTGCGGTCACACTGCAAATGCCGCGGCATTTGCTAGTGTGCAATGCTTGGTTGGGTTTCTGCGTCTGTCAACGTCCCGAGATCTCGAAGGACGCTTGCTCCGCGCGCGCGGGGTCACATCCCGAACGAGGGATGGCACTACTCGCTCCCGGTCACCTGGTAGAAGTGCTTATCTGGCGGAGTCTGCATCTGCCACTCGACGGCGTCCCCGGCATTCGACCATGTGGTCCGCAGGTCCTCGCTCGCCCGTAACTGCAGTTCCAGATTGATCGTATCATTGCTGCACTCAATCATCAACCCGCCGAGTGCGAGGTTCCCCAACTCGGATTCCGTGTACAGGCCGAAAGTGGGTTTTCGGTTTGAGATGTAGTCCAGCGCCCACGAATCATCCTGATCCGCCGGCCAGTCGTGGTCCACCTCTGTCCTATCATCGAATCCATCACCATCTGTATCAGCATCACGCGGATTGAGACCGAGTGCCCACTCGTTAGTGTTCTTCACCCCATCACCATCGGGGTCGTCGGAGAAGCCCCCCGTCACACTCTTGTTGGTGTCGACGTACAGCGTCGTGTTGCTCACGCTATAGTCACCAGAGAGGTCGCCGCTCCAACCGGTGAACAGCCATCCGTAGTCCGGTAGTGCAGAAACAGACTGAGTGCTCCCTGCCGGATACCATCCGTCGGCAAGGCTGACCGTTCCGCTACCGCTTGCTGTGGTATCGACCCAGAAGACGTTGGTCAGCGCCCATTGCCAAGTCAGCGTGGCGTCATTGGTGACGGTCATTGAGAATGAATTGCTCGTGCCGCAGAGTGGGGAGTGACCCGTCATATCCCAACCGGTGCAAGCGTACTCATAGCCGGCATTAGTCACAAGCGCAGCGACGTAGCAGTTCACGTTCGTATTCAACGGGAAGAGGCTGGGTCCTACGGGGGGTGATGGATTTCCATGATCAGACATAACCGTCAGCGTGCATGTGGGATAGGAGGCGAAGAGCGTGGCGATCTCGTTTGTGGAAATTGCGCGGTTGTATATGCGGATGTCGTCCATCTGCCCGTTGAACCACTGGCCATAGCCAGTGAACTGCCCAAGCACAAGTGAAGTCGTCGTGGTTCGAATCGATGATGGGCCGGCATTCGATCCGATATGGACGCCGTCGACATACAATCCCACGTTCAAGCCATCATAGTATCCGACAACGTGGTGCCACTGGTTAAGCGCAAGCAGGTGCTTCGGCGAGCTGGACTGTGCCGTGCCGTCGCCAACCTCCAGAAATACCCCGTTGCCTACAAACCACCTCAGGATGTATGCGGAGCCCGCAGCGGTACCGTCTTGCGCCTTCAAGGCCAGAACCTGAGTCTTGTCCTCCTTGGCATAGACCCACATCCCAATGGTAAGAGCCTCCGTAATGTCGAGCGACGAATGATCCGAAACTGTGACATTGTCATCTATACCGTCAAATGCATAGGCCTGCTGCAGCCGCCCAAACCGGTTGGTCGCTAGGGTTGCGCCTGAAACAACACCATCATTATCATTCGTCGTAGCATCCTCGGCATTCCCTGTGAACGGGTAGCAGGCCATCAGTCCGAGGGTCGAACAGGTATCCCGTGGATCGGTATTGTCGCCGAACTCCTCAATGTGAGAGCGACCGTCCTGATCGGGGTCATCGTTCGCGCCTGCGTTCATGTTGCCTAAATTGGCCTGCTCCCAGGTGTCCGGGAGACCGTCCGCGTCGGTATCGTTGAAGGACCAGTTCCAGGTGATGGTCGACGCCAAGTTCGTGATCATCACCTCACCGGTGGTGTTCGTTGTCCCGTTGGTTGGGAACGAACCCGTTCCGGTCCAACCCGAGCAAGTCCATTCCGTGTCGTATTCGGTGACGGCGCTGTCAACCGAGCAGGTCACCGTCGTGCCCCACGCGTTCATGTGCGTCCCGACCGCAGGGGAAGGCGTGCCGCTCGCGGACGCCACGGTGAACTCTAGGTCACGAAAATCCACGGACATCTCCCCACTCCAGAAGGCACCACCGAGCACCCGTGCATTGAAATTGGTGTCCCGGGTGCGTGTCGGCCATGCGTAGTAGCTCGTGATGGCCTTATTCTGTGTGCCCGAATAGCCTCCTCCCATGTGATGGACATAGGCGAGGCCCGCATTGTGTTCATAGGTGGTTGTGGACCAGTAGTACTCGTTTGCCACATTGATAAAATGCGCCTTCTCCGAGTAGATATTGGTCAAGACGTTGATATCCGGCAGAACCCAGTCAGAGTAGTCGGCGTATGTCAGGTTGTTGCAGTAGTCCAGCGCGCCCCACCAGTTGTAGGTCGTGCCGGCGAGATTGGCATTATATGACCACATACTGGTGGTGCTTCTGTCGCTCATGGTTACGTGACCGTTGGTGTAGGTGTTCTTCACCCATCGGCTGCCTATTGGCACCCACGACTCGGCCGTCATGTCCGCTCCTTCAACCAGGTCATCCCGGGCTTCAATCCCCAGTTGGAGAAGCGATGAGGCTAGCCCGTTCGTTTCCGCCCCACCGTCCCAGACGACGGTCCTGCTCACTCCCGTTGTAACGGAAAACCCGACGTCGCCGGTCAGTTGGGACAGAACCACTGGGGGTGCCCCATTCGACAGTACGATCCCGACATACACCTCGCTCGCGCTGTCGGAACTTACGTCGTAGGTGATATCTACCAACTTCGTGCCCGGACGTTGTGCTGCCGCGATATTCGTCACCGTCACCGCCGCCATCGCAGGCATGGCCGCACATGTCGCCGCTACAATCAGTGTTACTAGATTTTTCATCGTCGCCTTCCTTCTCGTCTGAGTCACCGGATGAGTCAAGTCTGGGGAGTCAAGGGGGAGTCAAGGGTCACGTCTAAAGTGGCTGTTGAAAAACACTGACTCTTCATAATCCTAACGCC
>JABGOW010000328.1 GCA_018645275.1 Verrucomicrobiota bacterium | reverse complement strand
AAAATGGCCAAGCTCGTGAATGAAGATGGAAGCCCCAAACAGTGCCAGCAGGACAATCACGTCTGCTGCGTTTCCTATGATACTACCTAACATCTGTACCGATACTCCTCATATAGCCCTCTGCGCGGGCATCTGTAGTCAAAAAACGGAAAGCCCTCTGCGTTACCCCACCGACAGGAATAGCGACACGTAGGCGTAGAGAACAGGGGCGCCGAACAGAAGGCTGTCGAGCACATCCAAGACACCGCCCATTCCGGGAATAATCGTCCCGGAGTCCTTGATCCCTGCGGCCCGCTTGAGCAGCGACTCAAACAGATCCCCAAGCACGCCCACCACTGGCAGAATCATGCCGAGAATCAGCGCGTCGTGAAAAGCAAACTGCACCTTGCCGAGCGCACCATCCGTGAGCCAGAAGAACCCGAGGCTAACAAGAATGGAGCTCACAACGCCCCCGGCCAACCCCTCGATCGTCTTCTTGGGTGAGAGACGCGGAAAGAGCTTGTGCTTTCCCAATTTGCGGCCCGTGAAGAAGGCTCCAACATCCGACATCTTCACCACGGCAACCAGGTAGATGACCATCATGCGACCAGTGGGCCCCACAGCGTGCATCATGCCATCATCACGCCATCCGAAAGCGAGGCGCGTGAGGTAGTTCAGCAAGAAAGCAACGTACCAAACCCCCAGCAGGGTGACGGCAATCGTGATAATCGGTTTGTGATTGTTCTTCTGAGGGAACTGACGCATGAAGACCGCCATTACCGTCAAGAGGATCACCAGATTCTCCCAGCGATACCCCGCTGCGAGCTGCTCGGCCTCAGGCCCTATCGTCCAGAAGGTTGCCGAGATCACCGCCGCGCCACTCAGCATGCCCACAACGCGAAACACGGGTAGCCCCGCCTTATCGAGCATCCCATAGAACTCGTACTGCGCTAACGCGGCAATACCCACGAGCAGCAGCCAGCACGCAGGTGAAGGCAAATAGTTTGCCACGGCGATGCACATGCCTCCCAGAAGCAACCCGCTCATGATTCGCTTTTTCAACATACAGCCTTACTCCCAACATCCCCAAACCGGCGCTGGCGCCTCGCATAGGCGTCCATCGCAGCCGCAAATTGCTCCTCACGGAAATCAGGCCACAATACATCCGTGACGTAAAACTCGCTATAGGAAAGCTCCCACAGCAGAAAATTGCTCAACCGCATCTCACCGCTGGTCCGAATCATCAAGTCCGGATCAGGAACATCCGGCGCGTAGAGATGCTCCGCCACGGTCGACTCATCGACCCTCGCCGGGTCCAACGCGCCGGACTTTACTTTCTCGGCGATCTGCCGCACCGCGTCTGCAATCTCGCTCCGACCGCCATAGCTCAACGCCAAAATCAACTGCCCCTTCGTATAGTGCTCAGTCGCTTTCATGACGCGGTTCAGCCCGGACTGCACCAGTCGGGGCAAATCCTGCATCCGACCAATGACGCGCAACCGGACTTCATGCTCGTGTAGCTCATGCTCATCCTCTTTGAGGAAGCGCCGAAGCAGCTGCATGAGGCCCCGAATTTCGCTCGGAGGGCGGACCCAGTTCTCGACGCTGAAAGCATACAACGTCAAATACTCGACGCCGTAATTGCGGCAGCACTGGATGGCACAACGAACAGAACTGGCCCCCTCTTCATGGCCTTTGAGACGCGGTAGCCCACGCTTGCGGGCCCAACGACCATTGCCATCCATAATGATGGCAACATGTCGGGGAACCTTCGCGCATGCACCCTCAGCATCCTGCGCTGTTGTTTGCTTGCTCACGCTATAAACTCACCCTTCGCAATACCACTTTGCCGAGGTCACGGGCCATGCCTACAGCGCGATACGCAGCGTGCTTGCACGCTTCGGTCCAACCGACAGAATGCCCAGCTTCGTGTTCGTCAGTTCGCAGAGGCGCTGCACATAAGCCTTGGCCTTCTCGGGAAGATCATCATAGGCCGTGACGTTATCTGTCCGTGACATCCAACCGGGCATTTCTTCATAGATGGGCGTGCATTTCTCGAGAACGCGCGTGCTCGCAGGCATGTTGTCATAGCGTTTGCCATCGCATTCGTAGGCAACGCAAATCTTCAACGTCTCGAACCCATCCAGCACATCCAGCTTGGTCATGGCCCAGAAGTCAACGCCGTTCACCATCGCCGAATAGCGACCGACTACGGCATCAAACCACCCGCAGCGGCGCGGACGACCGGTCGTGGCACCGAACTCGCTACCCACGCGCCCCATCTCCTGGCCGTCTTCATCGAACAGCTCGGTTGGGAAGGGACCCTCGCCAACACGCGTTGTGTACGCCTTGATCACGCCAACCACCTGGTCAATCCGGTGCGGCGCAACGCCCGATCCCGTGCAGGCACCGCCTGATGTCGCGTTGGAGGATGTGACAAAAGGATACGAGCCGAAGTCGATGTCCAGCATGGTGCCCTGGGCCCCCTCAAACAGAATAGACTCGCCCTTGGATATGGCAGAATTGAGCATCGTCACGGTGTCAGCCACATATTCTTTCATCTTCTCAGCGGCGGCCGTGTACTCCTCCAGCAGTGCCGCTTCGTCAATGGCCTCGCCGCCCAATGCAACCAGAACACGATTGGCTTCATCGAGACGTGACTTGAGCAGCGTCGGAAACTCATCATCCACAAGGTCTCCGGCGCGCAACCCTACGCGCGATACCTTGTCCCCGTAGCAGGGCCCAATACCGCGCTTCGTCGTTCCAATCTTCTCGCCATCTGACAGACGCGCCTCGCGGGCCGCGTCAATCGCACCATGATACGGAAAAACAATGTGAGCCCGGTCACTCACAAAGAGCCGTCCCTTCACAGACTTGCCAGACTTCTCGACCTCGGCAATCTCATCCAACAGGGCGATAGGGTTCACAACAAGACCATTGCCGATCACGCAACACTGATCCTCGCGAAGAATGCCTGAGGGAATCAAATGAAGCACGTATTTCTCGTCACCGATCTTGACCGTGTGGCCGGCATTGTTGCCACCCTGAAAACGCGCCACAATGTCGACATCAGATGCCAACACATCAATAATCTTACCTTTGCCTTCATCTCCCCACTGGGCTCCCATCAGAACTGTATTCGGCATTGCCTTCTCCCCTTAAATGCGCCGGATGCCTTGAGAAGCATTCCGGCAACGTATTTTACTAAAACCAACCTTACTCTCGATCCAGCGGGTCCAACAACCCAACCGCCTCAAATGCACGCATGCGCTCAACGCAGGTTGGGCACGCCCCGCAGGGCTGTTCCTTACCGCGATAACAGCTCCAGGTGTGCGCATAATCCACCCCGAGCCCCAGACCGATCTTCAACAACTCCGCTTTGGAGTAATCTGCAAACGGTGCTTCAATTGTCACACAGGTCTGGCGATTCAGAGCCAGAACATCGTTTATTCTGGTCACAAAATCAACTGTACAATCCCAATAGCCATATTGGTCCTGTGCTTGGGCCCCGTAGAAGACCGATCTTGCACCCACCGATTCCGCCCATGCGCAGGCAAGCGAAAGAAGGATCATGTTGCGATTCGGGACATAAGTAGGTGGCTGCGAAAGCTGATTCTCCGCCAAATCGGCAAGGTTGGGGACCGGGATGCTGGCATTCGTTAGCGCTGAGCCGCCCTGCAGCAGTTCGCCCACGAAACTGATATCAATCAGGCGATGTTCTTTCACCCCCACGGCCTCGGCTTGCCAGGTTGCCATCTCCAGCTCACGGGCATGCTTTTGGCCATAAATCAGCGACAACGCGTACACCTCGTTCGCTTCCAACGACTTCTTCACATGGTGAAGCAGCGTCGTTGAATCCAATCCTCCCGACAGCAACACAACCGCCTTTTCAAGCTTGTCCATGCCCAAACCTACCCGATCCTGACTTCACCGTTTATGCCATTCCTACCAGTTTGTGAAGCTGCAGCTGCAGGCGAACGGGCAAGCCGTCCTCTAGAATCCACGCCCCCAGCTGCGCCGCATCCAATTCCCCCGAAACAGGACTGAAATGGATACCATTCTCGAGGTTGAACAACCCATGTTCCTGAACGAATGCGCGGGCCCACTCATAATCCCCACGCCCCGAAAGCACGAACTTGAGTTCATCTCTTGGTCGCAAACGCTTGAGATTCATCAAGTCAAAGCTGTTGCCCTCCCCGCTTCCGGGGCACTTCACATCCACAATGGCAACCGCCCCCTCAGGAATGACGCTGGTATCGAGGCTGCCATTCGTCTCCACAAGAACCGTCTTGCCTACCAGGGAAAGGAGCTCTCCAACAAGCTCCGGGAACGACTCCTGAAGCAGTGGCTCGCCGCCGGTGACTTCGATCAGCGGCATTCGGCTCTTGCGCGCCTCCTCAAGAATCGAGGCAATGTCCACCTGTTGCTGCCCGGCGCACAGCCCCCCCGGAGTGTCACAATAGGTGCAGCGCAGATTGCAGCCCGCCAAACGGATGAAAAAACACCCCAGTCCAGCATACGACGATTCCCCCTGAATCGAGACGAATCGTTCCGCTATGTCGACAGTTCCCATGGCGAATCACAATACCCTCCCCCTCCACTTGACACCAGCCACGAATTGCAGCGCTCTGCGCTTCTGTCGCTCCTGCTCAAGCAGTCCATGTTCGACGAAGCTCACGGCAAGGCTTGCGACAAAGAGCCGGAACGCCTTCGCCCCCGGATATAATCCGCCTAATAGAACTGTTGTGCCTGAAAGAATGATCTGGACGCACACACCACCCGCAGCATACCATATATGCACATAGACAGAACTCGTTATGCACGGAGAAGCTTATGAGAACAACGCTAGATCTCCCCGCGCCCCTCATCGCTGAAGCGATGAAGGCCACGCACCAACGCACAAAAACTGCTGTCATCGTGACAGCACTCGAGGATCTCGTGCGCAAGAGTCGTATCCATGGCCTCACGAAGTTCAAAGGGAATGTTGATCTGGATATTGACCTGAGCACTTTGCGGAAGCGCTCGTGAGCGTTCTGGTCGATAGCTCAATATGGATTGAGTACTTTCGTGGTTCAGCCAACGACGGAAGACTCGACTTCCTGATTGAAGAGAACCTTATCGTCGTGAACGACCTGATTCTTGCCGAGTTGATTCCGGCATTGCACATGAGGCGCCAACGCAAGTTGATTGGCCTTATGCGAGAAATCGTCTGTCCGCCTTTAGAAGTCGACTGGAATGATCTTGTCCAAATGCAGATAGCTTGCCTCAAGCATGGTATCAACAAGGTTGGCATCCCTGACCTGATGATCGCACAACATGCGATTCAGAATCGTCTCGAACTATATACACGGGACAAACACTTCAAACTCATTGCACAACACATCGCATTGGCACTGCATTGAGACGATTGTCATTCACGGCGTTATGCCCGATTCATCCGCAACGGGCCACTCGATCCCTAGAACGGCTGCCCCGTATTACTGAGGACGCTCTGCCACAGCGGCCCTTCCGGGTCAATCTGCTTGCGTTCAGACACACACTTCTGGACGGGCACATGCACGAACCGTCCATTCCAGAGCCCAACCACCATGCCCGTCCGCCCAGCCATTGCGGCATGAACGGCATGCTCCGCAAGCCGGAAACAAAACACCGAATCATCGGCGGTGGCTTTGGCGCTGCGAATCGTGTATGAGGGATCGACATACTTGACGCTCACCGCGTGGTCCGTTCCTCGAAAATGGTCAGAAATGGCGCTCTTCAGAAAGACTCCGATGTCACCAAGCTTGCGGTTGCCCGATCGGTCCGTGCCCTCAACAGAAGCCAAATCCTGCCCAGCCCCTTCAGCAACCACGATGACGGCATGCGACTTGCACTTCAATCGCTCCTCAAGGAATCCCGTCACCTGATCAAGCGTGAAAGGCACTTCAGGCACAAGCACGAGG
>JABGOW010000090.1 GCA_018645275.1 Verrucomicrobiota bacterium | reverse complement strand
AATTTGGCGTGGAGGGTCTCGGAAAGCGGTGTCACGCCATCGATCGTCGCAAAAGCCTCGTAGAGCATCGTATTGGGACCGGCAAGCAGGAACTCCTCAAACGTGAGAGGAAACATGTACAGCTCATCGACTTTGCCGACGGGGAACGAGCATTCCGCCAAGTGTACTCCCAACAGTGAGCCCGCCGCACAAACAGCCAGTTCGGGCATCCTCTCCGCAAAGTACTTCAGGCTGGTCAATGCACGAGGGCACTGCTGCACCTCATCAAGAATCAGCAGATCCTCCTGCAGATTGATCGGCGAATTGAGCTGAAGAGAGAGATCCTGGATGATGCGTTTGGGGCTCAGGTCGCCCGCGAACACCGGGATAAACGACTCATGCTCCTCAAAATTGACGTAATGGCACTGCTTGAAACGCCTTGCCCCGAACGCCTCCAACAAATAGGTCTTACCGACCTGTCGCGCTCCCTGGAGTAGCAGTGGTTTACGCACCGCTTGTACCCGCCACGCATCGAGTTCTCTTTCGATTATTCGTTTCATGCGTCCATATTCACCTCGAAACACACGCAAGTGCAAGCATTAATTCACACATCATCAACATAGTGGGCCCATAAATTACCACACACAGGAATCTTATTGCATGAGCTAGAGCCCTACCTCCCCTTTCGGGGAGCGACGCGGGAGTCCATGGGCGGCCGTGTACAGTGCCGAGGAACGAGCTCCGTTTCATGGCAACGTCCTTACTATACTCACATTTCTCATCGTTCCCACCATGTCGAGCCATCCCGGCACGTCACGGCGTAGCGCAGCGAAGACGGAAGGGATGCCAGCCATTAGCCGGTGGTTGAGCGTAGCGACACCACCGGTTGCATCCCAAACCATAAACCGCATCCCGGAGGGATGCCAGCATCGGCGCGCAACACTAGGCGACGGAGTCGCTGTCATCCCTCCGGGGTATGGCCGGAGTCCGGCGACGCACCTGATCGCGTGATGCAGGATCTCGAATATATCTGATATCATCACATATAGTAATTAGCGGAGAATTTACCGATAATTGATGCGATGTGAAGTAGTGATCCGAATAGGACGCCCGCATAATGACACAATTGTGAATACCGAAACGGTCGGTTGAGGAGGATAGAATATGAGGAATGCACTGAACTCAATAGTCTGTGGAAGCGCAATCGTAATCTGTCTGGCGGCTACGTCAGCGCAGGCCGCGACGACCTACTTGGGGGGGACCACGGATTTAGATTCGACTGGCGCGTGGTCTAGTGGTGTTCCTAGCGGTCAAACCGCAACGATTGCTCTCGATGGCTCTAGTTTGCCCAGATGGCAGGCAAGCATGGCCGCTGGAACGATTATTAACCACACGGCTGGAACGCTAACGTTTACCGCTGGGCCTTACAACTCGTACGGCGCCACTGGAGTCTCTGACTTCACTTATAACATGTCCGGCGGAGGAATGGTTGGATCCGGTCAAGAATTCAACATCAATAAGCATACCTTTAATCTCAGCGGTGGAGCGATAAGCTCCACTGTTCAGTTCAGGTTGCTTAACAGTGCTATCATGAATGTGTCTGGCTCGGGCACAGTGGATGCTCCGACCATAGCTGGCACTGTAGGCACGATGAATTTTGTTTCTGGCTGGACTGGATCTGTCACTATCGACGATTTGGACGCAGCCTCTTGGGAAACCATGTTGGCGACCACGCTCGCCGGCAGCACGTTTAATGGTGTCGATATCACCACAGCGAACTTTGACGATTTCTTTGAAGTGAGCGGCGCGGTTCTCTCTTTGGGACCCATCACTTCCACGCAGAATGGTAGCTTTGGCGTAGGTACGACCTGGGTGGGAGGTGTTGCTCCCATCAGTGGTACCGATTCCATCGTGATTGCCCATAGCTTAAATCTATTTTCAGAATGCACCATTGCGTCAGGAGAGACGATGACGAATACGGCCGGTGGGGGCATGCGAATCGGGAATAACGGTCATTTGACGATAGCGACTGGCGGGAGCATGAATCTGCCTGGCTTTGATATGCCAGAGTCCGGTGCCGGGGGTCATTTGACCATTGAAGCCGGATCGACCGCAAGAGTGGACAGATACTGGAATGATGAAGCGAGTCCTTCGTATATCAATCAATGGATCGCAGATGCAAGCGGTGTGACAACTTTTCAGATTGACGGCAAGTTTACATTGAGGGGAACTAGCAGCATATTGGATGTTGATTTGAGCAACTATGATATCGCGAACGGTACCACGCTTGTTCTGGTTGATTATGGGTCTCTGGGCCTGCAGAGCCAGGGGGCGGGTGACAATGGTTGGGCCACAATGACGCTGACCGCCGGTTGGACGGCGGATCTTGATCTCACCACGGGTAATGAAATTCGTCTCATCAACATCGTCGAACCTGATACAACACCTCCGGTCATCAGCTTGGTGGGCGATGACCCGATGGATGTGGTACTGGGGTCTTCGTTTACAGATCCCGGTGCAACGGCTTCGGATAATCGTGACGGGGTTATCACAGACGATATCGTCGTAACTGGTAGCGTGGATGCCGACACGGCTGGCGCCTACATCTTGAGCTACGATGTCAGCGATGCGGCGGATAATGACGCAACCACTGTAACCCGAACCGTAAACGTGAACGCTTCGATTCTCACCTGGGATGATGGGGCTGGTGACGACAGCTGGAGTTCTGCCGCTAACTGGGATTTAGCAGGGGGTGGAGATCCTGCAGCTGGCCCGGTAAACGGGGATTCCGTCATTCTCACAACGACTGCGCAGAGTGTGCTGGACGGAGCCTGGACCATCGTGAGCGGTGCAAGTTTAACATCGGCAACATCTGGATATGGTGACGAACTGGTGTTGCAGAGCGACTCTGATTTGACGTTGGCGACCGGCGGCACAATGGACATTGGGTTCATGCGACCACGCTTCAGCTCTGGCGGGCAGTTTACAATTGAAGCCGGTGCCAGTCTGGATACGGACAACTACGGTTTGGGCACCATAGAAGCAACAGTCACCTTCGAAGCGGATTCCTCGGGAGTGACTCTGTGGAACACTTCGGGCGCATTCGATCCTAGGCTTGACAATCTGGTTGTCGATCTGAGCAACTACGATATGAATAATGGCGATCTGGTTCTTGTCGATTACGGGACGCTTGGTGCTGGATATGAGTTTGCTTCCGTGACGGTTTTCGGAGGACTTACGGGATCCATTGACTATGCGTATGATCAGGGCGGAGGCGATCTGGCCATCGCGATAACCGGCATTGGGGTGCCGGGAACGATTTTCAAGTTCAAGTAGGACCAGGGCAAGCGCGTCCAGGCTACAGCAGTGCATCTGCCCTACCACTCGGAGAGTGGTGGCTACGGAGAATGGCACTTGGCTGTTCGGACCTTGCCTTGATCCGCCAAGGATTGAGTGTTTAGATGTCTACGCGGTTGAGAATGATCCAGGAAGAGGAATGCGAATCATGCTAGTGAAAGGCAGAAGACTGAAGACCGTGGTTATCCTGCTGTCTAGCCTCGCCGCCGTGATGACGGGGATGCAGGCCGCGACGGTGACCTGGGATGATGGAGCCGAGGATGACAACTGGAGTAGCCCTACGAACTGGGTTGGTGATGTATCGCCCACAAACGGGGATTCTGTGGTTCTGACGGCCACTCTACAAAGCAGACTGGATTACGCTTGGACCATCGAGAACGGCCAATCACTTACGACAACAGCGCCCGGTTCTGGTGATGAACTGGTGTTGCAGAGCGACTCTGACCTGACTCTGGCGACGGGCGGCACCATGGACATTGGCTTCATGCGGCCCCGCTATTCCAGTGGCGGGCAATTTACGATCGAGCCCGGCGCAAGCCTCAATACGGATGCCTACGGCTTGAGTACCATAGCGGCCACCATCACCTTTGAAGCGGATGCCCAGGGAGTGACGACGTGGACAAACACGGGGCAGTTCCAGATGGGGGGCGACGACCTCGTTGTTGATCTGAGCAGCTACGATCTCGCCAATGGGACGGACTTAGTGCTTGTGGACTATGCATCAACAAATGATTTTGCCGGTCAAACGTTCGGGTCGGTGACGGTTACGGGCGGCAAGATCGGCCGGCTCGTGTATGACTATGACCTGGGCGGCGGCGACTTGGCGATTGCACTCACGGACATCGTTGTTCCCGTCATATGGGACGATGGCGCCGGGGATGACTATTGGAGTTCACCAACGAACTGGGTGGATGATCTCGCACCCACAAACGGCGACTCCGTTGTTCTCACGAACACAACGCAGAGCTTCCTGGACTACGATTGGACCATCGAAAGCGGCCGGTCGCTTGCCGCAGATAGTGCGGTGTTCTCCGGTAGTGGCTACGGGGACGATCTTGGGATCGTGACTGGCGGTTCATTGACCTTGGCGGCTGGCGGAACAATGAATATTGGATTCATGCGTCCTCGATCGAACGCTCCTGACGGTGGCAATTTCACTATCGAAGCCGGTGCCAGCCTGAACACAATGGTTTACGGCCTAAGCACCAAAGAGCTTAACATCACCTACTTAGCTGATGTTGCAGGCGTAACGACGTGGTTCAACTCACTCTCGGGTGCAGACAAGTTCCAGGTCGAGGGTGACAACCTGACTGTCGATCTGAGCCGTTACGATATTGGGAACGGAACCACCCTTGTTCTTGTTGACTACGCTGATGCCATGTCTGGTGCCTTCGCGTCCACGAACCTGACGTCAGGCTGGACGGCTGATCTCGACTACGCCTATGACCAGGGCGGCGGTGATTTGGCGATCGCGCTCACCAACATCGTCGAACTTCCCAAGGGGATGGTCTTCACCATTCGGTGATGTGATCAAGCAGTAGCGCGGGACTGCCCCGGGGTATAGCGAAGCCCCGCCCGGTGAGGGCACCGGGCCTACAGAATCGACCAGACCAACATGTGCTCCCCTGTAGGCCGGGAGCCCCCATCCGGCGCAAGCCCATGCTAGCAATTCAAATAAGATTGTATACTTAACCCATAGGTGGGAGTGCTCTGATCGGTCTACTATCAAATAGGGCGGAGCTGGCAGGTGCGATAAGGTGCTTGCGGATGCAGGAGAGGGCTGAGGACAGGTACTGTCAAAAGTTTTATGAAAAGTAATG
Source organism: Verrucomicrobiota bacterium (assembly GCA_018645275.1). Classification (GTDB taxonomy): domain Bacteria; phylum Verrucomicrobiota; class Kiritimatiellia; order UBA8416; family UBA8416; genus JABGOW01. The sequence continues at coordinate 804 of JABGOW010000090.1, read as the reverse complement.
AAAAGAGGGGATCTTGAATATCCAACAGCCAACAAGGAATATCCAATGACCAAGGAAAGAGAATTCGATCTACAGGAGCGCCTGGTTGACTATGCTGTTCGGATCATCAAGCTTTCTGAAGCGCTGCCAGAAACAAGGGCTGGAGCGCAGCGGAGACGGGCAGAGCCAACGGCAAGGCGCGGTAGCGCCTCTTACCTTGGATATTGGATATTCCTTGTTGGCTGTTGGATATTGAAAATAGGGGAGAACAACCCAGCAGCCGCAAATACTTGATGGAACGTTGATTAGCCCCACAACCATGCCAGAGGCAGGTAAGCTGGGGCAGAATTCTTGACAGAAACTGAGGACATAACAGGAAGATAGAAATGAAGACTCTATACACAATGGCTGTAGCAATTGGAATCTGCTGCGCGCCTTTATTCTCCCCAGCTTCCCCAAAGCCCAATATCGTCCACATCCTGGTCGATGACCTGGGCTGGCAGGATATTGCTTGTTATTACGAAGCGCTGCACGCCAAGCCATCGCTGCATGAAACGCCGCATATCGACCGGGTGGCCTCGCGTGGTATCCGCTTCATGCAGGCCTACTCACCTTCGCCCACCTGCTCGCCGTCGCGGGCGGCCTATCTCTCGGGCCACTACGGGGTCAAAAACGGGGTCTATCACGTCAAAGGCAACCGCGTGCCGCGCGCCTGGGGACAGCGCCCGGAGCTGAACCCCTTCTACTCCGCGCGACTCGACCCGTCCCAGGTCATTATTCCCAGGGTCCTGAAGAAAGCCGGCTATACCACCGCGCACGTGGGCA
>JABGOW010000511.1:5174-40369 GCA_018645275.1 Verrucomicrobiota bacterium | reverse complement strand
CCGGAAGAGCCTGCTCCCGCACCGGAATCTCCACGTCGCGCTGCCTCAACCGCCCCCTCTGGTCCCCCTCCGAAGTCTATGTTTAAAATGAAGCCCTGGATGCGATTGCAGAAATAGTAATGGAAAATCTACCCCCAAAGACATTGAAGACACAGCTTGTTCGGTTGGATAACAATCTCAAGCAGATTGAACGAAACCGCTTCTCGGGAATTCAGCGCGCCCCGGGCTCGCTGCCTGTGCTGGAAGCCTTCCAGGATTTTCTGGATAACGAGCGAAAGAAGGCGCGCCGGCGGCTGCTAGCGCTTACGGCGGTGTTCGTGATCCTGCTTCTGGTCACTGCGGCGGCAGGGACGGGCCTGGTCTACTGGCAGATGCAGCGGATGGCAGTCGACTATGATGCCGTTGTGACGGAGACCGAGGCCCTCGACAGGAAGATCGCGACCGAGAACGAAGCCACACGAGCCTCTTTGTCCACACTTGAGACCCGGTTCGGCACGGATCGCAAGAGCATCCTCGACCGCCACGATAAGCTGGCTAGCGAGCACGCTGCGGTTGCGGAGCAGGTGACGAAGGGCGGGGAGAGCATGGCGACGATGCAAGAGGTGTTGGATCGTCTGGCGAGTGAGAATACGGCACTCAAAGAGGATCTGGACCGCGTCATGAAGGACTGGCCGACCGTTGCTCAGCAGGTTCGTGAGCTGCAGGAATTGAACACGCCCGCGAAACGGAGGAGGGGCGCACCAGAACCTTCCGCCAAACCTTTGGCCGAACTTGCTGCCGCTGTTGCCGCCCCTGTGGTGAAGCCTGCGGTCGAACCGCCTTCGCTTGTTGCACTGACGATCGTGCCCCCGGGGGAGGCGCTCGGTCTCCGCTGGCGGCTGCCGGTTATTCCGGAATAAAGAGCGTCTGACCGACGCGCAGATCATCCGGGTTCTTCAGCTTGTTCGCCCTCGTGACCACACTGATGCTAACGCCATAGGCTTTGGCAATCTCGGAGAGCGTTTGCCCGGGCTTGACCACATGCTCGTAGCCGGACTCGGAGTGGCGCGCGGGTGCAGGGGCCTGTGTCTTGATGATTGTCGCCATCTTGCGACTCAGCTCAGAGACCAGTCCTTTTCGCATACTCTCCTGGGCAGACGTCTGTGCTGTGAGTTTGATCTCAATGGCTTGGAGGTCCGTGTCGTGTTGCGCTGCGTCCCGCGCTTGCGTCTCACGCAAATCAGAAATCTGCGCATAGAGGTCCTCCCTGCCAGCCTCAATACCATCCAGTCGCTGTTCAATCCGCTGCACGGAGGCTCTGAGATTGGCCATTTCGTTGTAACGCCGCATTTCTCCCTGCCGCCGTTGCTGTGCCGAGAGCGTTTCGCAGCCGCTGCAAACCACAACGACACCGAGTAGAACAAGGGCCAACTTTTGCATCGCAGTTTCTCCTCTATGGGTGGGCTATTCTGTTGCTGAGTGTGATGAACAATCTAGTGATCAAAGCGAGGATACCCAAGCACGAAATCGGATTCGTGCGAGATGTTGATGCCTGGACGTAGAGGCATCAACATTTGAACGTTGTCAACTTCACCATATCTGCCCCGTTGGGGAGATGACGTTTATCTACCAGTGGTCCTTGCGGCGCCGCAGCTCAGCAAAGACGGCTACTGCGGAACCCTCTGGAAGGTTGACCGCCACCCTCACTTCGGGCGAGTCACAACGCAGGAAGGGGTTCGTCTTGCATTCCTCCGCAAGCGTAGAAGGGGGATGGGGGGGTCCCATACGCTCTCGCTTGATGAGGCCGTTCAAGCGCTGACGGATCGCAGTGTTCTCTGGCTCCAGGGCGGCGGCAAATTCCAGGTTGTCGCGGGCGTAGTCGTGCCCACCATAGACGCGGGTATCGCCGGGAAGTGCGCGTAGGCGAGAGAGGGAGGACCACAGCCGCTCCGGATCGTTCGTGAAGAGTCGGCCGCACCCCCCCGCGAAGAGGGTATCTCCTGTGAAGAGCAACTTCGCCTGGGGAACGTAGTAGGCAACATCGTGGGACGTGTGCCCGGGTACAGAGAAGACGGAGATGCTGAGTCCGGCAAAGGTGATCGTGCGGCTTTCTGAGACCTCCTCGTCGAGGGGAATTGGCCCACCGGCAGATCCAAGGACCCTGCAGCGACTTGCCTGCTTTAGGGGGATGCAGCCCCCTGTGTGATCACCATGATAGTGGGTGAGCAGGATGAGCTTGAGGGAGGCGCGATGCTGATCGAGTGCCTCGAGAACAGGAGGAGCAGCACCGGGATCCACTACGACGGCCTCGTCCCCATCAATCAACAGGTAAATGTAGTTGTCTCCATGGAGCAGCGTTTCGACTTCCATGGATTACCCTATGCCATGTACGCGGGATTCCTGGTAGCGCGTTCGCGGGGCGGGCTGTTGTTCCGGCCACCCCAGTGCAATAGCGGAGACCGGGATCTGCGAACTTGGCAAATCGAACTGCTCGCGCAAGGCGGCCACACGATCCTCCCGCGGGTGGACCCCCAGCCAGCAGGCTCCCAAGCCCAGGATCGACGCCGCGAGCAGCAGATTCTCTATCGCGGCACTGCAGTCCTGGATCATGTAGGAGAGCAGATTGTCGTGAGCCAACTCAAGATCGCCGACAACGATGATCGCGACAGGGGCCTGCCGAAGCATCTGCCCGCTGGGCAGCGCATCCGCCAGACGCTCTCTTTCTGTCTGCTCCCGAATCACGTGGAAATGCCAAGGGTCTTTGGCAACGGCGGAAGGGGCCGCCATTGCTGCTTCGAGCAGATCACGAATCTGTCCATCCTCAACAGGTTGGTTGCCAAAGGTGCGCACGCTACGCCGCGCGAAAATGGGGTCGAGTTTCGGGTTCATTGGGGAATCTCCTGTTTTCGCTACAGTCCTTCCTATTCGAAACGGTCTTGTGTCCTGAGGCAGATGCGCACGAGCAATAACATGAGCGGCACCTCAATCAGAACACCCACTACGGTTGCCAGGGCCGCCCCCGAAGAGAGCCCGAAGAGCATCGTGGCCGTAGCGATGGCCACTTCGAAGTGGTTTGATGCTCCGATCATGGCAGAAGGCGCGGCATCTGCATAGGATAGCTTGAGCCGTCTGGCGGCCACATAGCCCAGCAGGAAAATCAGACAGGTCTGAATCGTGAGTGGAACGGCGATCCACAGAATTGTGAGCGGATTTGAGAGGATGACGTCACCCTTGAAGGAGAATAGCAGCACAAGTGTGAGCAAGAGCGCCCCAATCGTGATGGGTGTCAGTACGTGCAGAAACGTTTCTTTGAACCACTTCAGGCCTTTGTGTGCAACGATCCAGCGGCGGGTGAAGAAGCCGGCAACAAGAGGAAGTGCAACGTAGACACTGATCGAGAGCAGGAGTGCTTGCCACGGTACGGGCAGCTTTCCAACACCAAGCAAAAAGCCTCCCAGAACGCCGTATAGCAGCAGCATGGCAAGGGAATTGATGGCGACCATGACGAGGGTGTGGCCGGCATTTCCTTTGGCGAGGGCACCCCAAACAAGCACCATTGCTGTACACGGGGCAATTCCCAACAGGATGCAACCCGCGAAGTAGCTACGCCACAAGGGCACTTGCAGCATCTTTACGCCCTCTTGCAGCACGACAATCCCAGATCCATAGACCTCGCCAACGGCTAGATCGAGACCGAATGGCAGCTTCACCAAGTCAACCGCTTCCGTGCCGATGAATCCACGAAACAGAATGCCGAGAAAGAGATAACTGATGGCAAACATGGTGAAGGGCTTGATGGCCCAGTTGATGATGAGTGTCAGTCCAACCGGTTTGACGCTCTTGCCTGCCTTAATGACTTCAGCAAAGTCGATCTTCACCATGATGGGGTACATCATGAAGAAGAGGCAGACGGCAATGGGAATCGAGACGACCGGTGCACCATTGACTGAAATGGCCATGCCATCAAGAGCCTTGGCTAAGTTGGGGGCAAGTTTGCCCAGTGCAATGCCCCCAACGATGCAGAGTCCGACCCATACGGTAAGGTAGCGTTCGAATATACTCATTGTACTTTTTGTCGCTGTGCTCATGTTGTTTCCTTTGCGTGCTTGTGTTGGCCGAGACGGCCAACGCTACATAAGGTTCTCGGGCATTCCTTTAATGAACGCTTTGATTTCGTCCCGGACGCGACGATAGCAGTTAAGCGCCTCTTCCTCCGTTGAGGCCGCCGCGGCAAGCTTTGGGGGATCATCGAAGCCAACATGAACGACGCGCGTCTTGCCGGAAAAGAGGGGGCAGGTCTCATGGGCGTGACCGCAGACGGTAACCACGATGTCAAAGTCTACGTCGGCGAGGTCGTCCACACATTTTGAGATATGCGCCGAAATATCGACACCGGCTTCTGCCATGACGCGGACGGCATTGGGGTTGAGGCCGTGGGTTTCAATACCCGCGGAATAGGCGTCGATGCCGTTGCCCTTCAACGCCCGAGCCCACCCTTCCGCTATCTGGCTGCGGCAGGAGTTCCCTGTGCAAAGGAACATGACCTTCAAGCGTTTTGCTTCGTCTGTGTGCGACATAGCGCCTCCCTGTCCAAACATTGGATTTCTGCCACACGCACTGCGTCTGCCAGAATCTGGCTATCAGAGGCGAGCGAGGATCTCAGCAGCGCCAGCGCGCCCTGAGCTTCAGTTGATGTCTCCTCGGGAAGCCGGTAGTACATCCATCGACCCTCCTTGCGATCTACGATAAGGCGTGCCTGGCGGAGGATGGAGAGGTGCTTGGACACCGTTGATGGTGCCAGCCCCAGCATCTCCACGATCTGACAGACACAGAGCTCACCGGCCTCAAGTGCGCAGACGATGCGAACCCGATTCGGATCCGCCAGTGCTTTCATGATGGACATAAACTCAAACATCACAACCCCGTTAGTTCGTTATGTGGCGAAATATGAGGATTATGATGCGAAGTGTCAACATAGAAAATGGCCAGGTATTCAACTTGGATGTTGGACGTTGATAACCTCTTCTGCAACATAGACCTATAAGAAGGCGAAACGAAGCGCTTGAGCCCCGACGCACGTCGGGGGGGGAGCCATAATGGGTGGGGCAGGCCCACTTTTATACGGGCGCGCGTTTTGAGGCGGTCAGTGTCCGGCTTTTTTCTTAGCAGGTTTCTTGGCAGGTTTCTTGGCTGCTGCCGCAGGTTTCTTCACTGGTTCCTTCCAGTCGGCCAGCTTGGCGAAGCATCCATCCAGGTTCTTTAGACCGAGTAGCTCGGATTCGATATCCCACTTCTCGTTTGTGTAGCGCTCGTAGGATCTGCTTTCATCGGATAGTCCTGAGAGCCGCGCATCAAGCCGCTTGATGGCATCCTCAGCTTTGTCGATATCGCGCTTGAGTTTCTTCCGCTCTCGCTCGACGAGTTTCTCGATTTTCCTTCCCGCCATCTCCAGGCGCCCACCAACTGTTCTGAGGGTGCTGTCGTCCCTTGATGTCCAGTCTGTTTTGGCCGCCTGTCGCTTCTTGAGAGCAGCGATATCTGCTTTGAGATCCTTAACGTCATAGGCGGTATCGACGAGAGACTTATGCCTGCTGAGCACGGTGCGAAGCTCTTTGTCGTGTGAGTCCACGCCGATCTGAGTCAGTCGGTCGGTACTGCCGCCAGGCTTGTATCCGCTGACCTGATCTACCATCGCGTCTATTGCCGAAATCAGGTTCTCGTACTTCTCCTCCTCAGCTTTCACGCCCGCAAGCTCCTTTGCCTGGATCTCATTCAACCGCTCGCTAGAAGAGCGCGGGCGATCTGCGAGTTTTGAGATGGTTTTGCGGAGCTTCACAAGCTCCCGATCGAACCGCTTCTCCTGCTTCTCACTGAGAACGGTGAGGTCTCTCTCGAGACGGGGAATCAAGCTGCTCAGCGAGGCTTTGCGTTTTTCGGCATCGCGCCTGGCTCTGACCCCCCAGACTAAATCCAGCCGCGTGCCATCGAGTTGGGCATCGCGGAGTTCTACCCACGCGTCCACGAGTTTCTTGTTAATCGCGTCCAACTCGAGCAGCGCTGGGCGGAGGGATTTCTTCGTTCCCGTGAAGCGAGCATCTTCGGCAGCCTGCTTTGGATCGACGACCTTTTTGGCTTTTGGCGTTCGCTTGGGGGTGGGCTTCTTAGCGGGTGCATTTGCTTCGACAGAAAGGGCGGAGCCCATGAGCAGGCAAAGAACGAACAGGCGACACATATTCATGGTAGACACTCCCTTTCTGGACATCAATTTGAGGTCACGATAGCGCTTTTCTCACGACACGTACAGCGAGGATAGAAAAAGGGAGAAGCGGCAGCACTGCCACTTCTCCCCTGACTTTCTGCTTGGCGCGGCCACCGCCACTATTTTTCAAACTGCGCGTCGAAGGCAATATTGCTGGACGGAAAATCGACTGCCTTCACGAAGTCGCAGGCCTCTTCTGCCCCGTGGCAACGGTCCATGCGCGAGTCCTCCCACTCGACGGACAGCGGGCCTTTGTAGCCGATGTCGTTCAGTGCAACGATGATGTCTTCGAACTCAATATCGCCGTGCCCGAGTGAACGGAAGTCCCAGAAGCGGCGTGGGTCCGCAAAGTCTGTGTGGCCGCCAAACACGCCGACGCTTCCATCGCCATGCCCCCACCAGGCGTCCTTCATATGGACGTGGAAGATGCGGTCTTTGAAGCGGCGGATAAACTCAACATAGTCGACCCCCTGATAGCCAAGGTGCGAGGGATCGTAGTTGAATCCAAATGCCTTGTGGTTCTTGACCGCCTTCAGAGCACGTTCCGCTGACGCGATGTCGAAGGCGATCTCTGTCGGATGCACTTCGAGAGCAAAGCGTACGCCCTTGTCGGCGAAGACATCGAGAATGGGTGTCCACCGTTTGGCGAAGTCCTCGTATCCCGCATCAATCTGCCCTGGCAGGGCAGGGGGGAATGAGTAGAGGAGATGCCAGATGGAGGACCCCGTGAATCCATTGACGACCTTGAGCTTCATGTTGGCCGCCGCCCGAGCCGTCTGCTTCATGGTCTTCACTGCCCAAGCGCGCGCCGCTGCCGGGTTCTTCTTCACGCCTGGCGGCGTGAACTGGTAGTGGCGTGCATCGATGTTGTCGCACACCAACTGCCCCGCAAGATGATGCGAGATCGACCAGCACTTCAGGTCGTACTTCTCAAGCAGTGCGTGGCGATCATCGCAGTAGCGTTTGCTTCTCGCGCCTAACTCCGGGTCAAAGTGATCTCCCCAACAGGCGAGTTCAAGGCCGTCATAGCCCCAGTCTGCCGCCATCTTGGCGAGTTCTTCGAGTGGGAGGTCTGCCCATTGTCCTGTGAATAGTGTTACGGGTCGTGCCATTGTATGTCTCCTCTATTTGAGTTTGATCCAGCGCCCTTTGCTTCTGACAACTGCGTCTATGAACGCCATGCCGCGAATACCGTCTTTCACGCTCGGGAAATCGAGCGCCAGCGGGTCTGCTTTCTTGCGCTCGATCTTTGCGCGTACGGTATCAGCAAAGTTACAGTAGTTGTTGGCGAAAGCCTCAAGAAACGCTTCGGGATGACCGAAGGGCAAGCGCGTGTTGCGTCCTGCAGCAGCGCTCTTCGCTGCAACATAGTCGTTGCCGCGCTTCCAGACTTCCTGGGGTCCATCAATCTGATTCACGTAGAGATAGTTCGGGTGCTCCTGGTGCCATTCCAAACTGCGGTTCTCACCATAGACCCAGATGGCCAGATTGTTCTCCTCGCCGATCGAGATCTGGCTGGCGTGCAGAATGCCCTTGGCTCCTTTGTTGAATCGCAAGAGGCAGTTGCCATCGTCTTCCAGCTTGCGCCCCTTAATGAAGGTGGTCAGCTCTGCGCAGATCTCTTTCAGCTTCAGTCCAGAGATGTACTCTGCGAGATTCTCGGCATGGGTGCCGATATCGCCCATGCAGCCGGCGGCACCGCTCTGCTTGGGATCCGTGCGCCACGAGGCCTGCTGCTGTCCCTCACGCTCAATCGGGCGGACCAGCCAGCCTTGGGGATACTGCACGACGATCTTGTAGATCTTGCCCAGATCGCCTTGCTTCACCATATCGCGCGCAAGCTTGACCATGGGATAGCCCGTATAGTTGTGCATCAGGCCGAAGACTTTCTTCGATTCCTTGACGATCTTTTCCAACTCGAGCGCCTCTTTGACCGTCATGGTCATAGGCTTCTCGCACATAACATGGAAGCCAGCCTGCAGGAAGTCCCGAGCAATGGGGAAGTGCCAGTTATTCGGCACGGTGATGGAGACAAAGTCGATCCGTTCGTCCTCCGGCAGTTTCAGCTCGCCTTCGATCATGGACTGGTAGTCCTTGTAGGCTCGCTTTGGGTCGATGCATTGCTCGCGGCCCATTTCCTTGCTCTTGCGAGGATTGATATCAAACGCGCCTGCCACCAGCTCGATGCCGCCATCCATGCGTGCCGCTTTGCGATGCACATCACCAATAAAGGCACCAGGGCCCCCGCCAACCATTCCCATCCGCAGTTTTCGATTCATTGTAGCCTCCTTTACATCTTCGGATTCGCGACGAAATCGCCACGACAATTTTTGAGATAGTTCAGTGCGCGCACTTGCCCCGTCATTTCAAGGTCGCCATTCATGACGGGATCGTGCCAGCCCTCAATGTCGATGCTGCCTTGAAATCCGGACATACGCAAATCAGAAATGATGTCCGTCCAATTGCTGTCGCCGTAACCTGGCGTGCGGTGGTAGGCAAATGGCGGCACGGATTGCGTGGCCCCCGGCAGGGCAATGTCACCATGCATAGAGGAGTGTACGCCGTACTTGCGAACCACATCCCAATGGACGGTGGCGTCCTTGCCGTGCACGTGGAAAATCTTGCCAGCCCACTCGCGAAGCTGTGGCATCGGGTCGATCAAGCTCACCATCTGGTGGCAGGGCTCCCATTCCAGACCCATGTTGTCGGCGGGTACGGCATCAAACATCATCTGCCATGCGGTGGGGTTGTGGGCAATATTCCAATCACCGGAGGCCCAGGTGCCGCCCATGTCGCAGTTTTCGAAAGCAATCCGAACTCCCTTATCGGCGGCGCGCTTGGACAGTGGCGTCCAAACCTTCTTGAAGGTCTTCATGCTCTCGTCGATGCGTTTTCCCCGCACGCGACCAGTGAAACCGGCGACGACATCGCAGTTGAATAGGTGCGCATGGTCAATGCACTTGCGCCAGCCTTTGAGCGTCTCTTTGTCTTTTGCTTCCGACTCCAGAGGATTGCCGAAGATGCCAAGCGACGAGATAACCGCATTGCTGCCTTCGAGGACGGCATTCACTTCCTTGGCCAGCTTCCTGAAGTTGATGCCTTCGCAGGTTTGCCAGAAGGTCAGGCTGAATGACTCGAATCCATGGGGTAGAATCTGGCGGATGTAGTCGGGCGCTTTGGCGCCACTGCTCACGAGCGTGCCGATGCGAATGTCGATGGGGGGTGTCTTTGGTTTGGGCATGGTGTGTCTCCTGGTTGGATTCCTATATCTCGCCCTTTCAGGGCTGCTGTTATTGCTGCCTTGCTCGTTACAGTGTCACGGCGATGCGTCGTTTCTGGTTGGCGCTGCGCACGGCGCTGTGCACCATTGCCAGGCTCTTGACATTATCACTGCAGATCGTCTCGGGCGCGGTGTCATCGCGTAGGCATCTGATGAACTCAGCAATGCAGCCAGCATGCCCTCCTGTCAAACGTTTTGGGCAGGCCTTCGGAATCTGGCGTTCTCGCTGTTTGCGAATGAAGCCGGTCTTGGCCTGCACGACTTCGCATTTGAAGCCGTCACCACCGTCCCAGTGGACGGAGCCCTTCTCTCCGATGATATGCCAGTCGCATTCCCATGAGGTGTTGCAGCCTTCGCTGCACCAGCTTCCTTGATAGGTGTAGACCACCTCGTCTGTCATCTCAAATGTGGCCACCGCCGATGCGCCATGCTTGTACCACGATCCTGACGGATTCCACTCGTGACAGTAGACGGCTTCGGCGTCCTGACCGGTGATCAAGCGGGCCTGATCAAAGGAATGAATTGCCATATCGAGAATCAGCACATGCTGCATTTCGTCACGGAAGCCTCCGAAGTGGGCACCGATGAAGAAATTGCTCTGTACCGTAGTGACTTTGCCGATGGCACCGGAATCCAGGAATCGCCGTAGACGGCGAATCTCGGGCTGGTAGCGGCGATTCTGCATGATGGCGTAAAGCTTGTTGGCCTTTTCAGCCGCGCGTAGCATCTTGCGCGCGTTCGGCATGGTGTCTGCCATAGGTTTCTCGCCCAGGACGTGGCACCCATGCCGCAATGCCGTCAGCGTGACCTCGCAATGGGCTTCAGGGATGCTGCAATCAAATACGGCATCTGGCTGCACCTTCTTTAGCACTGCGGCCAAGTCGGTTCCGGTGGCAGCCTTGGTCAGTTCAAATTGCTCTGCTTTCCCCGCCGCGGCGGCCCCGTTGATATCGACGAGCCCAACGATCTCGACTTGCTTCTGAACCGGGGTCGTTCCCAGCCAGGCCTCGGCGATACCCCCGCAGCCAGTCAGGACTACTCTTGGTCTTGTTGGCATGATATGCTTTCTGTTTTGGATCAAGGAGGATTCTAGAATCTTCCTGGTTTCGTGCACAAGTCTCGGGTGTATACAATCTCCGGGACGAGGGCGTCCCGGCTCCAGTTTTGCAGAGAGAGTTCTGTTGGCGAGATGGAGGTGGCCCGCCCCCGGGCCGCTGCTCCCGGGACGAGGGCGTCCCGGCTCCAGAATCTCCTGGAGGCCGGCGCGCTCTCCGTCCCGCCGGTCAGATTTAGTCCAACATGCCCTTCAGCAATCCTGCCGGCAGTGGTGCAGGGCGTTCACAGGTGCTTTCCAATTCGATACGCTGTCCCTGATCAGATGAATCATGCACGGCGTGCATGATGTCGAGCACATGGTAGGCAAGCTCCCCGTTGGCACGATGTGGGCGGTCATTCTCAATAGCGGCCGCCATGTCGGCGGGGCCAATTCCGCGTGCATTCTCAGCATAGCCGTGCGTCAGGGGCAGGTCGCTCCACGCGTCGGCTCCCATACGTTTGACTCTTGGAACGCCACCAAAGGTGTTGGGGTCGGGCACGCTCAAGGAGCCCTCGGTCCCGAAAATCTCTATGCACGGCGTATCGCTTCCCCAGACGTCAAAGCTGGTTGTGATTGTGCCGATGGCGCCGCTGGCAAAATCCATGATACCAGTCACGTGTGTGGGCACATCGACATCAACTTTATTGCCGTACTTCTTCGCGCTTGTAATCGTTCGCTGTGGGAAGGTGATGCGCGTGGAGCCCGAGACCCGCTTCACGGGACCAAGTAACGACACCAGCGCCGTCACGTAATAGGGGCCCATGTCAAACATAGGACCGCCGCCAACCTTGTAGTAGAACTCGGGGTCCGGGTGCCAGCTCTCGTGTCCGTGGCAGAGCATGAAGGCCTGGGCTCCTATGGGGTCGCCGATCCACCCGTCGTCGATGAGTTTTCGGCAAGTCTGTATGCCGCCCCCCATGAACGTGTCAGGTGCGCTGCCGACCCGCACGCCTTTGGTTGTTGCTGCTGCGAGAAGCTGTTTGCCCTCGTCGCGTGTCAACACGACTGGCTTCTCGTTGTGGACGCTCTTGCCGGCCTCAATGGCTTGCATCGCGACGGGGAAGTGTCCCTGCGGTGTTGTCAGGTTGACGATGATCTCGATTTCAGGATCGGCCAGAATTGCCTCCAGCGTCGCCACCTGAACGTCAGGATACTTCTCAACCTTCGCGGCCGTGCGTTCAGGATCCAGATCCGCACATGCCTTCACAGTGACGTTTTTGAAAACCTTACAGAGATTCTCAAAGTAGATCCCGCTAATATTCCCGCACCCGACAATTGCAACATTCGTCTTCTTCATTATTTCTATGTCCAATCTACTGTGACTGATATTCAGGAACAATCTTCTCGCCCATGGCCCACATAATGCCGCGCTTCACGATCTCAAACACCTCAGGCACTTGGGTAAACTCATCGGCGACATGGCCGAGAGAGGAGTAGAAGATGCGTGACTTGCCGTACTTGCGTTTCCAGATCACAGGCATGACCGTGCCCTTGATCCACGGGATGTCGCCGTGACGTCCGCTGAAGGTTGTGGTCGCCAGCACGTCGTTACCGGGGTCGGTATGCATATAGTACTGCTCCGACTTCATCCAGAAGTCCTTGAGGCCTCGCGTGATGGGGTCTCTGTCGTCGGTGATGTTGACCTTGTAGCGGATGATGCCTCCGGGATGGTCAACCCACTGACCGCCGGTCATGAATTGGTATCCCGTGTTATTCCGGAAGGCGTCGCACATCCCACCATGCCATCCCGCCACGGCTGCGCCGTTCAGCACGGCGTCATTCAGGCCGGCCCACTGTTCGCCCGTGATCTCGCCCATGGTCCAGATTGGCACGATCAGATCGAAGTTCCGCATTCTGCGCTTGTTGGCGTAGATCTCCATCGAGTCTGACACCACCACCCGGTAGCCTTTGGATTTGAGCCAGGGCGCAACCACGTCGGCGCACGCTTCCGGCGTGTGTCCGCTCCAACCGCCCCAGACCACCAGCACCGATTTGCGTTTTCCGGACTTTGTCTTGCTGCTCGTTGCTCTCTTCTTCTTGGCTGCCATGGCTTCTCTGTCCTCTGTTAGTGGTGCCTCAACCCCGCCTCAATATCTCCACGGGTAGAATCGGGACAATGTTAATTCTGGTCAGTGTACGTCGCGATTGACTTAATGCCAATGGAGTATATTATCTTTCATATGGACGATTTTTTTATGCACTTGGCGCCATTGCCCCGTCGGTTGCCATCGGGATTGGCGTTGGAGTCTATCGCGTACAACGGCCACAAGACGCGGCGTGAGCACCGCACCTTTGAAACGTTCAATTTCTCATTCATTCTATCTGGTGGCGGCATCTTCAGATTCAGAGGAGAGTCGATAGCCGTTAAGGCTCCGTGCGTATTCATCCAGTGGCCGGGCGAGCTGATGGACTATGGCCCCTGCAGTCCGTGGGAGACCTGGGAGGAGTTGTCGCTTATCTATCCGGCCGACCAACTGGATGAGCTGCGCAAGCGAAATCTGGCATTGCTCCGCAAGCCGCTTTGGAACGTCCGACGCGAAATTCCTATGAGGGAACAGGTGGATCACCTGATGAGTCTGCTTCAAAGCCCTCATGAGCATGGCCGAGTCGACCGCATTGATCGCGCGTGTGAGCTATTGGTGGTTGAGAGTCGCCTGGGGGAGTCCCGTCCGCCACTGGGGCGAGACGAGTCTATCATCCGTCAGATCCGTGAGCGTGTGCGGACGCACTACCTTGAGCACCATGATTTTGATGCGCTTGCCCGGGACTATGGCTTGTCTCCTTCCACATTTCGTCGCTATTGGGCACGGTATGTCCATGCGCCCCCCTCGCGCTACGTGATGAGTCTACGGATTCGAGAAGCGTGTCGCCTGCTCGTGGAGACGGACTTCACGATTGCTGAGATCGCAGATCAGCTTCGGTTTGACGATCCACTCTACTTCTCTCGGCGTTTCTCCCGGCTCATGGGTATACCCGCAACGGAATATCGCCAGCGGCACAAGGTGCACGGGTAGTGTGAGGCTGCAGGAAAAGCAACCCCGGATCTCATATTAATGGCAGGCCGGAGAAGCTCTGTTGGCCCCAAAGCGCTTGAGTCCCGACGCATGTCGGGAGGGCCTCGTTATACCTCACATCGTACCACAGGTCTGTCTTCCTGAGCTTGCCGAAGGATCTCAACGCGTGTTGAGTACGTGAGATCCTTCGGCAAGCTCAGGATGACAAGCATACGTTGAGATCGACCCGTTGGGCCGATGGCATGACATGATGATTGGCTGGCGTCTGCTACCAATCGCTCCCTCCAACGACGCAAGGTCGTTGGGGGGGGGCAACGTTTCCGCCGGGCGCGGGCTGAACGTTATGCCGTTTTCGGGCGTGCGACGAGCGCGGTCAGGCCAAATGCAGCGAGGAAGACGAAGAGCGCCGACCAGAGGTCTCCAAGACCCCGAAGTGGCGTGCCACGACTGACCTTGAATGAGACGCTCAGTTCACCGGCGGGATCAACCTGTAGGGCTCGCGCAAAGCGTAGCTCTCTGCCGTGTTCCGGCATGACAATGCGGATAGCTTTCACGACACCGGCTGCAGCGGCCTGCTGATCGAGCATCTTCTCGGCGACCACGTCCAGTGCATCGTTGTCACTGGAGGAGAGTTGCTGTTCGACGCTTGCGGCATATTCCTGGGTGAAGTTGCCGCCCTGGAACCCCTCCATCTGCTGGATCTCCTGCTCGTCGATGATGTTGTTGCGGAAGCGCACGGCACCACGGCGGTTGACAAGCCCCATCTTGAATTGCTGCTTGGTCAAGTTGCGCAGCTGAACCCGCGCATCTTCGCTCAGATCCTTCTTTCCTGCGGAGTAGCTCAACGCCTGCTGGAATGCGTTGCGCGCCTCCTTCTGCCGGCCAACCTTGGCCATCTGTTCTCCCGCGCTCAGCACATCGCGAGCCTTCTTCCATGTCGCTTCGCGCTGCTTCCTGTTGTAGTCCATGTAGGAGTCGGTATCGAAGACCTTTGCAATGGCTTCGTCCGGCTTGAGGTCCATGGTGCCCCCGAAGCCGTAGTACTGTGCCTGCGGGAGGACGAAGAACGACCACTCAATATCGTTAAGGGGCAACCCCTCGAAAGACGGAGCAACAACTTTGTGTTCGCGCAGCAAGCCGCCCCCCCCGATGGACCCGGCGTAGACGACTTCGACGGAGGAGACTTCGGAGCCCTCTTGCTCTTCGAGCGGGATGCAGTAGCGCTCACCATCGCGCGACGTGGAGACTTCGCGGCCATTGACGAGCACGGTCCAGAGGGCGTCCTTCGGGTCCGGCAGCGACATCCGCAGGAAGCGCAGATCGCCTACGGCAAGCTGAATAGCGAGCCGTGTCAGGAGCTTGCGGTTTCCTGAAACCACCGATGTCATCCGAACCTGGCTGATACTGGCCGGCAGGACGCTGGCGGATTCGTGACGCACGACCGATAGCGGCAGTTCGTAGTCCGAGCGAACGGTTCGGTAGCAGAGAATGGCATCAGAAAGGTCTCCCGCCCCAAAGCTGGATGGAATGCTCCGCGGGTCCTCTCCTTTGAGTCCTTCAAGTCCTTCATCCGGTACCACTTGCACGCGACCGCCGCAAGTCACCACCACGTAGCCGCGCTGTCCCTCGGTATCGACCGTCTTGAGGGGGCGTACGCTGACACGCCGCTCCTCATGGTTGAACGGAACCTGGAATCCAACCGTCATCGCGAACTGGTTCTCGACCTTGCCGTGCAGCTCCACCTGCCAGACGCCCTGCTCGGGATCAATCTCATGTACGCGGGCGATGTTGTTGCCGGTGACGGCAAGCGCGACATGGGGTAGGGGGCTCTGCAGTCGGAAGGTCTTCACACCGGCATTCTCAATCTCATAGTTCACAAAGGCCTGGCACTTGAGCATGCCCTCGGTCAGGTCAACCCACTGCAGAACCTCCGGCTTTATGACCGGTTCCATGATTTCGGTCTTGAGTACGATCGCCCAGGTGGGCCTGAGAATATCAAAAACGAGGACGCCGGACTGCGTGATGCCCGCTTCGCTGGCCTTTTTGATGTCTACGCCGCGGTGGCTCTCCACCATCATGCGAACCCCTCGCTCGCCAGCAACCGTCAGCCGACCGGCATGCTTGCGCGCTTCTGCCACATACACGCGCGGCACGGAGATTTGCGACTCAATGCCCTTCTCCATCCGGGCAACCACAAGATTGATCTCTGTGGCGTCGTTGACATGGCGATTGAAATGCACCGTAACCCCGCGTCCACCGCCGATGTCTTCCGTACCGACATCGCCGGGGGCTATCTCATCCCAATGGCTTACATCTTTGCCGGACAGCGTCTCGACATCAAAGTCAGCGGGAATGCCGAGGCGCACGGAGAAGATGCCGGACTTGGCAATCGCGAGGGCGATCTTCGTCGAGAGTACGATACGTTCGTCGGCGACGGAGAGCGACCCGAGCTCCCGAACGCGGATTTCAGGAAAGACGCGTTCAGCATGAATGGCGATCGCGACGCTGCCGGGCTCGTTGTAGCGGAACGCGCGACGTATGGCGAGAGGCCGGCGCTTGCAGCCACCCCAGGCAGCCCTGATTGCCTTGGAAGAGAAATCCTCGATGTTCATTGGGCTTGTGGTTTCTGAACCCTCCACCCGTATCTGAACGGCGTCGGGTGCAGAGATGGCCATCGCTCCCCGCTGCCGCGCGCTGCCCTGGATATCCAACGCACCCAGAACGGCATCGTAGGGGAGGCCCTCGCTCGGCATCTGAGTCTGTAGGTTTAGCGTGAAATCGCCTGTGACGGCTTGTCTTAGAACGGCTTCGAGCAACCGGGTTTCGGGGTCGAAACTCCATGTGGCCAACAACGGCGCCTTGACCGACGTTACGCTCATACCGGCAGGCATGAGTATCTTGAGCTCCTTCATCTCGCCTTGGGCAATCTGGTACCGCACCACGTGAGTGAGATCGACGACTCCGGAGAGCAGTGAAGCCAACGTCTTCACCTCGCTGAAGAAGACGACCGCTTCCAACATGGTTTTGCGGACACGTGGCCGCCATGACAGCGTTGCCGCGTTTGCCGGACCAAAGACGGCTTCAGCAGTGGTCTTGGAGGCATCTTCGTCGCTGCGGAAGAGCACAGCCAGATCCGCCCGTATGTCCATCCCATTCTCGGGGAGCTCCAGCGTCAGGCGATTGCGCATGTTCTCAAGCAGCGGGACCGAGGCGATCCATCTCCCTTCCTGTTCCGTTACAGGCGTCCTGAAGTTCAACACGATGCGGTACTCGCCGGACTTCTTGACGTTCAGCACATATCCTTTGTCGCTGCTCTCGATGGCTGCATGGCGCGAGTTCAGGTCGTACTCCATCAGAACGCACGCGCTGGGAACCACCACAAAAGAAGTGGATCCCTCCGTTTCGAATTCCAGCGTCATGTTGACTGCGGCGCTCTGCTCGGCGTCACGATCCGAAGTCGGACCGATCATATTGATGGTGATGAGATCCATCACGGGAACGCTTGGTGCCGGAACGGGAGGCTCCTGTTGTTTCGTGACTTGTTCAGAGGCACTCGCCATCACGCCGCTCAGGGCCAACATGCTCACCGCAGCAACCACAGCCAGCCACTGCATGAGCGCAAAACCGCTTTCCGGGCTCTCTGGCGAGGGTGGCGGCTTTGGCGGGGGAGTCGATTCGAACGGCGCAATGTCATAGGCCGACTGCGAGGCCCGCGTCAGTTCCAACTTCCGCTGGTACACGCGTGCACGGTGCTCGCGCCACGCGACCCAGCCCGCCCCCAAAACGGCATAGCTTGCCGTGGCCACGAAACGGATCAGTCTCCATACTTGCCGCAGCACCCGCATGAGGCCGCTACCTGCAAGGGCAACCAGTTTCCAAGCAAATCCAATTCCATAGCGTGCGAACAGAAATGCGATCAGAATCCAGACGCAGACGGCCACGACGGAGCGCCCGGCCGCACACTGAGCAGCACCAAGCACGACGGCGGTGATCCCCAACGCAATAACCAGTCGTGGCCTGCGCGTCACTACGCTCCCGCATAGCAAGGCGAGACCGAGAATCACGCCACCCAGCATGAGCCGTGCAGAGCTTGCCGCCCCCATCGCGGTGGGCACCACGGAGAGGCGTATGCTCAAGGGCCGCTCGTCGGCAAGATTGACCGACCGGATGAACTCCTGAGAGCGACCGCCTCCGCAGCCACCCGACAGCGCACGGCGGATGGTGTAGCGGCGTGAGCGCATGGCACGGCCAAGGCGCCATACCTTCTTCAGGGCGCCGCTGATGCCGGGGCGGCGAACGCTCGCCTCGGGCGTCATGTTTCCACCTGTGGTTGCAATCGACATCTCATCAGGAACGGTCACCTGCCAGCTCGCAAACGTTGCATGCGTATCGCTCAAAGTCGGCGCATCCAGCCGCACCCCGAGAACGCCGCTTCGCCAGAACCCCAGGGCACCAAGCGATTGTGCGTAGACCAGCTCAATCGCAATTGCCGTATTGGGATTCTGCGGGCGGTTGACTGGAATCAGAACTGCGTCGTCCTTCTCCTGAGAGAGAACATCCGTCTTCTTGCCATTCTCATCGACGACCTTGATGGTCCACAGATCAACGCCTTTCGGGACATTCACGACAAGGTACTGCCGGGAGGCGTTCTTGATATAGTAGGTTCCCGTTGTGACGGCGCCGCCCTTCTTGCTGAGAAGCGTCTCAAGCTTGACGTAGTCGGCAATCTGACCCAATAGGGGTTCTGTATCGAAAGGATCAATACGCATTGAGACCGTGTGCGGATTCTTGACGTACTTGTAGGACTTGATGATGGGGTCATTTACCGGGGAGGCATAGGCGCTGGGGATCTCGTCGCGGTCGATTCGAATAATCGCCCCCGGAAGTGTCTCCGATTCGGTGAGCTCGAGACTGGCCGAACTTGCTGTTGCGATGTATCCGACCTCGCTGTCGGTGTCGAGTGTTTCAATACCGCCCGCCTCAATGACGGCGCCCTCGTAGTCGAATTGCTTGTCATAGGTCACCAGCAGCGTGTAGTCCCCCATGACCTTAGCTTGCAGGCGGACCATGCAGATCTCGCCTTCGCGTTGCCACCCTTCGATATCGGCGCCTGTGAATTCCACCGTTTCGATGGACTCCGGCACGCGCACGCGAAACTCCTGAACCGGTGCACCGCTGATGTGGTAGGTAATCGCCGCGCTGCAGTACATCACGCCTTCTCCCAGCGAGACGAGGTGAAACACCTCCGTATCAATGGATGCGAGCGTGCGTTCGATCGTCATGCCGAGCGACCACTCGCCCGTCTTGAATCGGAAGGCTTGTTGAGCGCCCGCAATTCGCATGGGTGCTGATCCCGTATGCACCTCTTGCAGTGCGGTGGAGGCCTTTGCTTTCAGCCGAATGCCCTTCTCGGCCGCCATCACAAGGTAGCCACGTTCCGACTTGGCTCCCAGAACGGTGAACTTGGGAGCGGCGAACATCACAGAATCGCGCTTAAGAGAGCGCTCCATGCGAATGGTCACGAGGGCGGCCCCATGTACCGCCTGCCGAAAAGGGACATAGATGATGCGTTTGCCGTCTTCGTCCCGCACATCTGCGTCCGCCTCGGAAACGTGCTGCCCCGTGATGCTGGTGACGGTCCATTCGGCGTCGGCATCTGTTTCAATCCGAATCTCCCGCGCCGGGGCATCCTTCACGTCAATCTCGACAGAGGCATCGAGCGACAATTCGTTGTCTGCAAGTGTGAGCACCAACTGGCTGTCCACCGTAAAGGTGGTCACAATATCATCAGCCGTGATATCAAGCGTGTAGGGGGTTCCGGCATACTGGTAGGCATAGAGACTTCGCGCAGGTGTTGGGCGCGAGGAGGCATCGCCGCTGAGCGTCACCGTTGGGAAAGCCGCCAGATCAACTTGGGTGAGGCCCGCGGCTTTCGCAACCTGGAGCTTGATCGCGCTGTCAGTACCGATTTGGAGAAACCCGCTATTACGGATGACGTGGCGCGGAGCGAGTACGGGAAGCGTGGAGCTCGATGGGAATTTCGGGAGAGCCATTTCGCTTTCGACGCGGAGGCGATACAGATCCTCCTTGGCGCGACTGAGCGACACAATCAACCGTGGGTGGTCCGCATCTGTTCGATCAATGCGCCACCCCTGAATGTCATCTCCCGTAACCTGCGTGACACTCACGTCGGGGAGGTCCAGCTCCAACTCTTTGAGTGCGCCCTGGATCACGCGGTAGGTGAAGATGGTGTCGAGACGCATCGCGCCGACGCTGGCGGTGGCAATTGCGTTCGCCTCGCACGAAACCACGAGTTCGGAATCGAGCTTCTTGACCTCGGGTTTCCATTGAACTTGAAAACGGTCCGTGATGCCGAGGTAGGCCGTGACCTCGCTCTTGGAATCCGCCAGCTTCTGGCGTTCAATGTTGAGGGCGCCAGGAAAACGGACTTCGAGATCATCGCGGTCACAGACCACAGAGATGCGGCGAATGCTCGCGGCTGGAATGGAGAAGCTCGTGTTTCGCCATTCGCCTTTTTCAACGGCCCGGCTCGCAAACTTGAACCGCACCGACTTCTTGCTGGAGCGACCCCACCCACTGCGCCCCATCTTCAGTAGATACCGGTCCCCGCTTCGAACGATCTCGGCGCCTTTCGGTAACTTGCCATCCAAGTACGCAACATCCCCAACCACGAGGGGAAGCGAGCAATCCTTGCCCGCTGCGCTCACGTCGAGCGACAGCTCGAAGACGATGTTCTCCCCTTCAATCTCCCCCCTCAGGACGAGGTCCGAAACGGTCACCTCCGACGATGCCCCGAAAGCCGTCATCCCTGTCACCAAAGACACCCACACCATCGCAAACCACTTTTTCATCATGATCCCCCTTGTTGTTTTGTTTGATTGCACCACATCCGAAGACTCCTCTGGTCAGATACCCGTAAAAGGGATGTAAGAAAAATGTAGTGGTCAGGTTCCACCACAGTAGCTACGGCTCTCCAGAGCTGTAGCACCCGCCGCACGTTCATATGGCCTGCTCTTTGCTTGATCAGCTCTGGAGAGCCGATCTACTTCCCCGTGGTGCAACCATGGAGCGACTCCGCCCCGGAAACGCCGCAACCATGGAGCCGGGGCGCCCTCGCCCTGGAAATGCGGCCCGGGGGCGGGCCGCCTCCATCTTCGCAACAATGCCTTTGCCGCGCTCATGTCACCGTCCCCGGCTCATGCCTGAGGCGCCCTGAACAAGTCGTAGAAATTCCTGAACGTGATGATCCAGCGTCAGCTCTAATGCTGCTGGACGGATCATGTTGGCAACGTCTTCTGGGGTGGACCCCTTTGCAAATGGACTGCCACGCAGAATCTCTGAGAACTCCGCCACGCCGGCGGCCAGTTTGAAACGGGGGGAGGCATCCGCGAAGCGTGGGAGCACATTTTGCTGGCGCACGCGGTGCTCGATCTCCTCGACCGCTCCCGTGTCGATGCGGCGGTAGCGCACCCGCACCGTCGCAATCACATCGGTTGCAACGCCAGAATGACGCCGCGGAGCCTTCATCGCGGAGGCCAGCTCCAGTTCGTAGAGTGCAGTCACCGACTGTCCGGATCCAACTTCACCGGCATCGACAGCGTCGTTGCGGAAGTCCTCTTTCCTGAGCTGACGGTTCTCGTACCCAAGCTGCCGATAGCGCGCCACGAAGGCCGGGTTGTATTCCACCTGGATCTTTACGTCTGCTGCGATCGTATTGAGCGTCGCCGATAGGTCGTCAATGAAGACGCGTCGAGCTTCGCTTTCAGAGTCGATAAAGGCGTAAGCCCCATCGCCCTTGTTGGCCAGTGTCTCGAGCATGACGTCGTCATAGGTGCCCATGCCGAACCCGAAGACGGAACAGGTAATGCCCTGGCGGCGGAATGCATCAACCTTTTCCAGAATATCCTCTGCCGCCCCGCTCCCGAGGTTGGCAACACCATCGGAGAGCAGCAGCACGCGGTTCTCTCCCTTTGGAACAAAGTTGGCTGCGGCTAGCGCGTATGCGCGGTGCATGCCCTCTTCGAGGTTGGTCGAGCCGCCACACTGCAAGCTGTTGATCGCCTTCAGGATGGCTTCCTTGTCTGAGATCGGCGTGTGTTCGAGAACAAGTCGTGCATGCGAGCCGTACTGAACAATGGCAACGCGGTCATCAGCATTCATTTCGTTGACGAGCAACCCGAGCGACTTCTGAACCAATCCGAGACGATCGGTCTGGTTCATGGAGCCCGACGTATCAATCAGGAATGTCAGCGACGCCTGACGTTGTTCTTCGCGCCCCAACCGACGTCCCTTCACGCCAATCTTGAGCAGATGCTGCCCACGCCCAAACGTGGAAGGCGCGACGTCGGTATAGACCGTGAATGTGTCGCGAGCGGGGGCTTTGTAGGCATAGTCAAAGAAGTTCACATATTCCTCGGTACGCACGGATTCCGCCGGCGGCAGATAACCCTGTTTCAGGTAGTTCCGTCCCAGTGTGTAGGCCGCGGTGTCCACATCAATCGCGAACGTCGAGAACGCCTGGTCGGCGACCGCCACGAACGGATTCACCCCAAATGCCTTGAACCGAGCAGGGTCCTCGCGCGCTTCACTCTCGCGCTCCTCTTGCAGCCGCTTCTCCTCAGTCTCTTGGGCAAGCTCAAGTTTCTCCTCGGCCGTCTTAAGGCGCTGGTCGAGACGTTTGTGCTCTGCCTCGCGTGCCTCTGCCAGCTGCCTCTTTACCTGCCACTTGTATTCAGCAGTCTCAATTGCATCTAGCTGTATCGTTAGCGCCTTGTGTCGACCCTTGAGCTTCTGCATTTCTACTTCAGCCGCAACGGACAGTTTCTTTTCAATGCCAGAAATCTTGCTGCGGACGTCCCTCAGCTCTAGGTGATCCGGTTGCAGATTGCCAGCCAGACTCTTCTCCTCCCTCTTCAGCTTTGCAAGCTCCACAGGCTGATCTTGACATGCCAGGAGTTCTTCACTCTCAGATTTCTCTTTCAGCTCTGGATCTGCGCTGACTTCACCTGTCGCCTGTGTCAGTTGTCCCACCTCGCGAATCACTTCGGCTTTGGCGCCCTGCAACGCTGGATGTGATGCCTCAAGTAACATCAGTTCTGTTGTGAGTTGATTTCGCCGCTCCCCCAGTGCTTCTGCATATCGCCCTTTCATTGACCCTCGCGCCTCAACGCGGCTGATGCTGTGAAGACGGTTATGCTCAACAAGGTCGTCCACTGCAGCAGAGACGTTGGCCTCGAGTGTCGCAAGGGTATCAGCAGGCTTAGCAGTAGCCGCCACGCCCCGAGTGGCAGGCCTCGGACGAGGGGGAGAAGCGACCTTGCCCCCGGTCGGTTTGGATTCGGAGACCAGGGAATAGTAGAAGCTTCTTCTCCGTTCTTGAGATGAGGCCGCTCGAGTCTCCGTGCTGCCAGAGCTCGGAACAACGGTGCCATTGAGTTCTGAGCGGCTCTCAACGGTCTCGGAGTCCGCAACCTCGGCTGCATCACCCAGAAACCAATCAGTCGGCTGATCCCTGTTATTGTCATCGGGTTTTGGGAGCGCTTTAAATCTCAGGCTTCCGGGGGTGCCGGACGTCTTTGTGGTCTTCCTAAACAGCCGGCCCGCGATAGGAGTATCGCCCAGGATAGGCACCGTCTCCTTGGCTGGTACCGAGGCACCGCTGCGATCTGCCGTCTCCCAACCGTCTGGAAGGCTATCAGCGTCACTGTCGGCAAACGCAAGATTAATGAGCTCTGAGGGTCGCTCCCGGCTCACGTCTGCGACTACGATGCCCAGGTCGTCGCCATCGCCCCCCGTAGAGCCACCACCGCTCCCGCCAAAGCGCCTCAACGCCTCGGCGCGGCCAGCCGGTGTCCGGCCAGCGTAGATGCCCTTCATGACAACCGGGCTCTTCACCATGGCGACGCTGTCAAATTCGGCGGGCTGCACGCTAACATCCTGCGAAGGAGCTGCCACCTCCAGAGCCGGCAGCGTTGCTGCGGGCGTGAAGTCCACCTCTATGGGATGCGGGGGCATTAGGGGGTCTGGGAGGAGCTTGGGGGCGGGGCTCTCAGCAAGCGGCTCTTCGATATCCTCAAGCGCTTCCATGGGTTCGGGCTCAACAACCGTGACGGTGACACCCCGTTGTGGAGGCGGCATCTCAAGATCGAGGCCAAAGCGCACTCGCGATGCCCGCGCTTTCTTGGCGCTGTGCATTGCTGCAGGCGTTACCAAAAACCACAAGAACCCGGCAACGAACATGACGCCGGCAGCCATGGCCATTCTGGGGTGAGACGTTCCAACCCAGTGGAATGTCCGCCCCAGGCGGCTGGGATGTAGAACCCGCTTTCGCCGTGTGGACTCCAGGCGCTTCTGTGCCGTTGCGGGTTCTGCCAGGGCGTCTGACAGGAGGGCCAACGTTGGCTCGAGGAGCGCAAGTTCAGCCTGGCAGACCGGGCAGGTCTCGAGATGTGCTTTGATCGAGTCTGCTGTTTTCGGGTCCAGCTCGGCGAGAAGATACTGCGTGAGTAGAGGATGGATTTGCTCACAATTCATGACTGAATCACCCCCTCCTGTTGTAGGACTGTTGATAGTTTGCGAATGGCGTGGTGTAGAATGTTGCCAACGTTGCCTTCGCTTCGGCCGGTAATCTCAGAAATGTCGCGATAGGAGAGTCCCTGTTCCAGTCGCAGAAGGACAATCTGCTGTTCACGCGGATGGAGTCGCTTCAGATGTGTTAAAACGGTGGCTTTCCTCTCTTCGTGACTGGGGGGGCAGTTGTGTCCATCCGGACAGGTGTCCTCCCGCCGTTCCTCGGCGTGTTTCTCGTGCAGTACCTTCAGTCGGGATTCGCGGCGGATGAGATCGACGGCCTCATTGTGGGTGACGCGGAAGAGCCAACTCTTGAGTTTGTCTGAGGGTTGCGAATGCCCATCCCAGTTCTTGAAGAGCTTGATGAACACATTCTGAACGACATCCTGAGCGGCGGTTGGGCTGTTTACCAAACGCGCAGCATAGCGTAGTAGTGCTGTTTCGTGTTGGGACACAATCTTCTCCATGGTTGCTGTCCGATCACGCGCTTTACGTTGTCCAGGCTTTTGAGTTCCGACCACGTCTGACCCTCGTTCATAGTCCGTCTGCATCCTGTAGACGTCTGCCACGATGGCATTCTTCCAAAAAAAGAAAGAAAAATGAAGAACGAGGTGGGGACGGCAAACACAAAGGGTCAGCAGCGCGCTATGCCGCCCCCAACACCCGTTCTTCATGAGGCAGACGTCTGCCGGTGGGATATTCTTCAGGAAAAGGAGGCCGTTTGCCTCTCGAGCGGACAGGCATTCGTCAGTTTCACTTCCCAGAAACAGGACATACTTGTATTGGTTGGTGTTCCTGCGGTTCCTTCAGTGTCATCCTGAGCTTGTCGAAGGATCTCAAGGGCCACCGATAAGCACGAGATCCTTCGGCAAGCTCAGGATGACATGGGCCCGACGGGTATTGCAACATGCAGCGTAATC
Source organism: Verrucomicrobiota bacterium (assembly GCA_018645275.1). Lineage (GTDB taxonomy): Bacteria > Verrucomicrobiota > Kiritimatiellia > UBA8416 > UBA8416 > JABGOW01. The sequence goes on along the minus strand of JABGOW010000511.1, from coordinate 15,231 downwards.
GAGTGAACCAAAGCATGTTACGATTGAGGACTTAATGACCCTGGATACAGTCCTGGGTGTGTCGAATCCTCCCTGTCGCAATCCCTCCTTGCAGAATATTCCGTCATCGTGCAAGATGCAGACATGATGTCGAGAGTACAGACGGTGGTAGTCGCACTCGCAAGCGCCCTTTCGTTGGGATGGGTCGTCACAGCTGCAACTCAGAAGAATGATCCCGACGCTATTGCTGCAAGAGCGCAGGAGCTCTCACAGCAGACCGAATCTCAGGTCCACCGCATTCTCTCTATGCACCAGTTTGTGCAGGACGAGATCAAACAAACCAAAACGACCTATGGTTGAGGCGGTCGTTGCGTAATTGCTCCCAGCCGTGCGCTGGCAGCGAAAAAAGGCGATCAGCAGTCACGCGCCGAACTGCTCGCAGAACTTCTGAGTGCCGTTGATGTGAGTGCATATATGGTGCGCCACGGGCAGGGCCGTTCCTCTGTGTTTCTCGTCTGCGTCGCTCGTGATCCAGAGCTTGAAAACGCCATAGAGGAGACAACGGGAGAAGCGCCACACATTCTGACATTCGGCAAGCGCCAGCTCATCCCCCTTCCACTCGACAAGGGCGCAACCGTGGGACAGATTTCCGACAGCATTTACGACGCCGAAAGTAAACGGTGGACTGCGACGATAGCGGTCTACCGCTATCGCTGAGCCGCACACCAATCGGCACATCATCTGTAACTAGACGTTGTCCGAAAAGCCCCAGCGGGGCGAGATATTCTAGCCCAGGGCAACGCCCTGGGTGTGACCACGAAACAAATTTAGCCCTGAAAGGGCGGGATATATGGTCGTACCATCAGAAGCTTTGATGTATCTCGCCCTTTCAGGGCTGGTTCATCTTTTTCTTCGATTCCCAGGGCGTTGCCCTGGGCTAGTATATCAAGCCCTTTCAGGGCAAAGACCCTTTTCGGATGGGGTCTAACGAACAAGGAGACCCCATGCGCACTCGTATTCTACACCTTCTCGCAACCCTCATCGCGCTGCACACGCTATCCGCACGGGCTGACATCACGATTACGGGAAGGACCGTCGATGCAGAGACAGAGAAACCACTTGTGGGACTTGTCATTTCCGCCACGCATCTGCATGCCGACAAAACGGGGACAACACCGCCTTTCGAAGCCACAACCCAAACAGGCGATGATGGGGACTTTTCACTGTCGCTGCCCAGTGGCAAGAAGGATTACACCATCCTGGTCCGGGACGCTGACGGCCGACTCAGGGATGGATTCACACACATTGATGAAGATACCGACCTGAAGACGCTCAAGCTCTCGCTGCTTGGCGAATGCACCGGAATCGTGCGCGAGGCTAATAAGCCGCTTGTCGGGGTGAGTGTAGTTGCCGAGATGCGTCTTCGCAAAACCAGCTGCAAGCACTATTCGGAAGCGGCCCGCACAAAAACCGATGCAGAGGGCGCTTTTGCCTTTGCATCCCTCAGCCCGGGCACCTACCGCTGCTTCATTGATGATAAGCGCTACGCGCCAAAGCGCCAGGATGTTGAGATCCAAGATGACTTCGCCTATCTCGAACTGCTTGCCGAACTGGGATGCACCATTGAAGGCATCATACACACAACGGATAAAAAGCCGGCACCGGGCATTATTGTAAAAACAAGCCGTTCCCGGCAGGCAACGACAGATGCACAAGGCCACTACTCCCTTTCCGGTCTTGAAAAACGCAGCACGACGGTGTCCATCGACTCCGACAGTTATGCGCTGGCTGCCGGGGCAAAAACCCGGGTGGAGTTCAAGAGCGGGATAACCGTCACTCGCGACTTTGAGGTCGAACCCGCAGCCACGCTCCGCCTTGCGTTTACTCAGGAGCAGGCTTCAGAAATGCCCTCTAGCGTCACGGTCCAGCTTCGCGGCAAAGACGGCTGGAAAAATCAACACACGTTTAAAAAGACATTAGCCGACGAAAGCGTAACCTGCACGGGATTGCGCTCAGGAACCTATTCCCTACATGTTCACGGGGATGGCGTGTGGTTCAACACAAACGGCGTTCAGCTCACAGCCGGCGAGATAGTAGAGCTATCCCTACCGGTCAAGAAAACCGTCACCGTTAATGGCAGCGTGTCCGATTCCAATGGCGACCCCATAGCAAAGGCGTCAGTCTCTCTTTACGGTGTTGCAAAAACCAAAACGCCCACAGGCGGTTCATATTCGTCATCGCACCAACAGGGAAAAGCAACGACGGACGAGACGGGTGCATTCGTTATCACGGGCATTACCCCAGTAAGCGCGAAAATCGAGGGCAAGCATAAGGACTACGTCGATACATCATTAGAGCTGGAAATCACAAACGAGGCAGAGCAGGAGATTCACCTCGTTCTTGAGGATGCGTGCTCAATCACAGGCGCCATAGTTGGCACTAATGGAGCGGCCATTGCTGGCGCAAAGCTCACCGTAATCGAAGAAGTAAAATCGAAAAACAGCCAGGGGAGAACGAGCACATCACGTCGACATAGAGAACGCGGAGAGAGTGACGATGACGGGCATTTTTCCATAAACGGACTGGCCGCAGGGGATTACGTTCTGGAAATCAAGCATGATGACTATTGCGAGCTCAAGCAAGAGGTCACCGTCACATCCGGCAGCAACACGTTATCCAATATCGAGTTGGCCGCCGGGCTTTCGATTTCGGGCATGGTGCAGGAATCAAAGGGTGAGCTATCAGATGGCATTCGCGTCACAGCAAACGGCCCAAAGAACGCATCAGGAACAGAACGCGTATGGAAGCGCGAAGAGGTAGACGCCGATGGATCCTTTGAGATTGGGGGCTTGAGCGAAGGGCGGTATACCATCAATATCCAAGACGGTCGCGATACCGTTTCAACGCTTTCTGACATCGAGGCCGGTACGGACGACATCTTCGTCTCGCTGGGTGCACAACACTCAGTAACGGGACGCGTCGTTGATGCAGAAGGCAATCCGCTCTCGGGGGTTGGCGTTGGCACGGCAAGACAGAGAGAGGGCAGCGCGCGTTTCGGGTCTTCCGGAGCTAGGCAAAGCGACATTGAGACAGACAGCAATGGCATGTTCAGCGTCACAGTCAGAGAAGGGTCGCCCTATCGCATAACGGCATCCCTGTCTCCTTATCTACCAGGCAACAGCACGGTTGATCTATCCACCCCCGCCAGTTTTGATAACGCGGTCATTGAAATGACGCTCAAAGAGGGCGCAACGATCCGCGGAACGGTTGTTGACCAAGCCAGCGGCGCTCCGGTCGCAGGCATAGAGGTACGCCCGGGAACCGGGGGTTGGTTTGGCGGCATGGGCATGATGCAAGGCAACCGCGATACAGTAGAAACAACGGACTCAACTGGCGCGTTTAAGATAGAGGGTGTTGCTAAAGGGGTCGTAGAACTCATGGCCTGCTCTAACACTGATGGTCAACGTCAGGTTCTGACGCAAAAGCGTGTGCTCGTTGAAGCAGATGAACTGGACGGAGTGAAGATCGAATTGCCAACAACAGGTAGAATAGAAGGCGTCTTCATAACGGCGGACGGCGATCCCGTGTCGAGCGCATCGGTCATGCTCCAAAACACATCTAATCCGCGAGGCATGCAGAACACCCAAGTGGATGAGGATGGCTCATTTTTATTCGCAGGCGTGCCAGCTGGAACATACCAGGTATATGCAACGCCTATGAATGATGACGCCGATAGCACAGACTACACCAGCATCATGGCAAAGATGGTTGCCACCCAGGCCATTGTGAAGGAGGGAGAGACAACGACACTCTCGCTCCGCCAGAAATCCGGAGGCAGCAATGAAACCTCACGAGCAGGAATCATCACCGTAAATGGCACACCTCAGCCAGGTGGGAAGATCGTCTTTCAAGCCGCCCCCAAAACAGAAGACCGCAGCAACCAGATGGCCATGGCCATGCGTATGATGGGGGGCGTCAAGCAAGCGGACATTGACGAGAAGGGGGCGTTTTCGATCACAGGGTTAGAACCTGGCGAATACACCTACAGAATCACTGACCCCACGAAGCCAGAAGAACCGCAATCCGGGTGGATGGCTCCAGCTCTGACGGGAACGTTCACCGTTGAGGAAGGTGACCAAGCCCTCACGCTTGCCATTGATGGAAAGACCCTGTCGGGGGTTGTCACAGCAGGCGGAACCCCGAAGGAGGGAATTCGAATGCACCTCACATCAAGGACGGCGAAGGGATGGCAGGAATACACACAAGGTCGGAACACAGTCACGGATGATGAGGGGAAATACGCCTTGAAATGCTTACAACCGGGAAGCTATAAATTGCGCACACAGACAGCAGAATTCAGTCCGAGTGTTGCATTTATTGAGGTTGCAGACCGTAATGTGACACATGACATCACCCTGTCCGATGGCTTCACCCTCAGAGGCCAGATCACAAATCCGGAAGGTAATACGCTTCCACAGGCTGCGATTGTCGTTCTCTCCCCAGACACCGAGGAAACAATGGGGTTTGGGATCGCCGATGCTGCTGGTGACTACACAATCCAATCTCCACTCCCGGAGGGGGCCTGCCTCCTCCTTGCATTCAAGGATGGCTATGACATCAAAACACAGCGCATCACCTTGACCGAAGACACAACGTGGAGCCCCAAATTGGAACCGGGTGGCGAAGTTATAATCAGCGTGAAAGACGCCTCTGGAAACCCGGTCACTGGGAAGTATATTGAAGTGCACACCAAAGAGGGCGCACGTGTTGAGCGCTGCCATAATGAAGCGTGGGCAATGGTGGGATACTGGTCTGCAGCCTGCAACACGGCACTGAACAGCGCGGGTTCAACCACAATCAAAGGCCTTGCGCCCGGAACCTACGCCGCCTCACTGAAGGGTGAAGCGGCGCGTACGACGTTCTCCGTTTTGGCGCTGGAAACAACTGAAGTTATCATTCAGCAGTAATCTATGGCTTTTCCGGCTTGCTCCGATTGAGCAGATGACGAAGCCCCATAACGGGATGCTGGATCATCATGCGGGGGCCGGCGTAGCGCATGACTTCGGCTATCCGCTCTCGCATTTCCGGAGCGTAGCAGTGAATAGGGCAGACCCTGCACTTGGGCTTTTCGTCGCCGTACGGACATGCTGAGAGGCGTTGATTCGCATAGTCCAAGAGCGCAGAACAGTCTGAACAGAGTTCGTCCGCACCATGCCGCCCTCGACAGTACAGTCGGATCATGGCGCATACCGTGTCTTGTTCCTGCTTCCGTTTCATGGGCTCCCTACGCAATATCCAATAATCAGCAACCTATCCGGAGCTTGAGGGGGGCTGCAGAGAGGCTAGGGTTTTGCCCTCGCGTAGGCGAAGCACGGCGTCGAGCTTTGGAACGTACATACGCGTCTCTGATGGCAGGTGGTCGCTGATGCCATCGAAGTCGTTGGCATCGTGTTCGCGCAGCAGTTTGTTGACTCGCCCTTCGCCGGCGTTGTAGGCGGCCAGAGCCAGCGGCCAGGAATCGAAGCGGCCGTGCAGCCGTTTCAGGTAGATCGCGGCAGCGCGGGCGCTCTTGGCGGGATCTTCGCGATCGTCGCGGGGCTTCAGTTGGAGTCCAAGGCTCTGCGCGGTTGCCGGCATAAACTGATAGAGACCGACGGCTCCGACGGGACTACGGGCGTTTGGGTTGAACGAGGATTCCACTTCTGCGAGCCAGGCCAGCTCGGAGGGAACTCCTTCAGATGCAAAGATTGATTTCATTTCGGGCAGAAGGGCATCTGCACCAGAGGGCGCGGGCCGCTTTGCAAGCTTGCGCTGCCACACTTCAACATCGCCGCTTGTGCGCTTCCGTTGAGCCTGGACCGCTGGGCGGCTCGGTGACGGGGGTGGCTTCGTGTAGGAAGTGGGAGGGGTGCTCCGAGGGGGGGGTGCTCCCTGTCGCGGTGACTGCCTAGGGGGTGTGGTTGTCGAAGGCTGTCGGGTGGTACTCGCCGTATGCTGCGCATACGGATATGCCTCCATCACAATGCGGGCTACATCTGCGTAGTCAATGCGCTGTCGCAACCAGTCTGCATAGGCTCTTCCCCCCTTGATGCGATGGAGCATCGGAAGCGCTTGAACCAAGAGCGGCGTCAGCTCCCCGAGGCGTTCCATATCGACCTGTTGCAGCGCACTGTAGAGGCGACGGTACATGGCCTTCATTTCTGGCGACTTCAACAGCGCTTCATCCAGATGGACTTGGCCGCCAGAAACATCACGTACAATCTGGGCGCCCAACCCGATGAGTTGGTCGGCAAGCACGTCTTCTGCGGATTGCCCCGAGTGGTCGGGGGGTGCAGCCAGCGTTCCTCCGCACAGCAGGAACAACAGCGGAACGGTCCAGCGTATGATGTGGCATCTTGCGAACATGGTTGCAGGCTAGCAGACCCGACACGTGCGCTTCAATTCATAAGCGCAGATCCTCAGCGACTCTTCCTGCCCGGAAGCGCGCCGCTTGCAGATGATGGCGGGGCGCATTGTCGACACATCAATCCTGTTTCCCTCGTCCCCGTCTAGCCTGACATTGTCGGCATGTCGGCCAGATCGTAGTAGGCGATCATGTAGGGATGACCCTCGTCGTACTCGGTTAGTGGTTTGGGGTCATCGCACACCCCCGCCTCCCGGATTTCCGTCCCTACGCACCCCCGCCGACGATCACCGAAGGCCCGTCGAAATCCCTCAGCTTCCGCTTCAATCTCAGCGACGATTTCTGGATGCGTGTCGTAGACATTGTTGGTTTCGCCAACATCATCACGCAGATTATAAAGTTCCAAAGACACCTCCTTTTCGTCGCCGACCGGAGACCATCCGGTCTTGCAGAAATGCAGTTTCCAGTCGTCCTTGCGCACGGCCTCAAGGTTGGGTCCCTTGTAGTAGGCGAAGACACTGCGTTTCGTGGGCCTTCCTTCGAGGATGGCCTCAGATAGCGAGATGCTGTCGAGAGTCCTGTCTGCCGGTAGCGGTGCGCCGGTGAGCTCAGCCAAGGTGGCAAAAAGGTCGGTGGCGGAGGCGATCCCTTCGCAGGTGGTTCCCGCCGCGATCCTCCCGGGCCAGCGCATGATGCATGGAACCCTTTGTCCGCCCTCCCAGGTTTGTGCTTTGGTGCCGCGCAGCGGCGCGTTGCTGCCGCCCTCACCCCGAGCCCGAGAACCGTTATCAGAAGTGAAAATGACCAGCGTGTCGTCCTTGATGCCCAAGCGGCTCAGTTCCGCCTCGATCATGCCCATTGCCCAGTCAATGCAAGCGACAGCCCCTCCGTATGCGCCATTGCGCGAGGTGTCAAGAAACGGCTTCGGAATGAACAACGGCACATGGACGTACATGTGCGCCAAATAGAGAAAGAAGGGGTTCTTTCGGTCGCGGCGCATAAATTGCAGAGATTCATCTACATACCGCTCGGTAATACCACGCTGATCAGGCTGTTCCTGAATGACCTCATCGTTTCGCAGAAGCGGCAATGGGGGACGTTCAAGGGCATTCGCCTGGCGGCCCATGTCATTGCTGAATGGAATTCCGAAGTACTCGTCAAAGCCGTGGTTGGTCGGGAGGAACTCCGGCTGATCACCGCAGTGCCATTTGCCAATAATCTTTGTGTCATAGCCTACCCGTTTCAACTGTTTGGCAATGGTTGACTCCTTCGTGTTCAGGCCCTGCGCCTGGCCCGGGAAGAGCACCTGGTAGTCGGCAAATCCGATTCGCTGCGAATAGCAACCGGTCAGCATCGCTGCACGTGAAGCGGAGCACACAGGGGAGGCCATGTAGAAATCGGTAAACCGTACTCCCTCCGTCGCAAGCTGGTCCAGATGCGGCGTGTCATTTCGCTCGGAGCCATAGCAGGCCAGGTCGCCATAGCCAAGGTCATCGCAATTGATCAGGATTATGTTTGGCTTCGTTGTCTTGTCTTCCATATGACTCATGAGCTCTTTTCTCTATACAGCAGAAACGTCGCTATCCAGATCCGACTCTACGAGTCGGACCTAATCCCTATCTTGTTAGGTGGTTGTATGTCCGGTCTTTACTTCTGCGGATATAATCATATTTGGACCAATCACTTTCGCTGCATTCATTATAGTGTCGGCAATGTGGCGAATCTTTGAATTTCCTTTTAGTCCAGTTGGGTTGTTTCGGATAGATGTTACTTCAAATCCATTTTGCTCAAGCATCCAACGAATCGTCTTTGGTTCAAAAAGAATACAATGATTTGGTGGATGGCCAAGCGCATCGCCCAATATCGGTCTTGGCAATTTTGCAAGTATCCTTGCCAAATATAGATTTGGCGTGCTGATAATTATTAGTCCATGCTCACGCAGCATAGATCTAGCTTTTGAAATGAAAGCGTTAGGATTCGATACATGCTCTATCAATTGATTGAAAGTAATGATGTCATACTTTCCTGTCATGGTTAAGAAATCTTGATTTAGGACGGCCACTGATAGATTGTCACGGGCAAATACTACGTTCTCCTCTCCTAAATCGAGACCGACTGCATCATATCCGAAGTCACGCATGGTTTTTACAAAGTATCCAGCTCCGCTACCTACATCGAGCACAGAACCAGATCTCTTAATACGAGCAATCATGGCAGCAAGCCATTTGTTGTGATTAGTGTTTAGACTGTCTGCTCGGATACGCGATTGCTTGTACTCAGAACTAGTGTGTCGTTCAACTTGTTCATTGTCGTCAATGACTCCCAAATACACAGCCCTACATGAATTGCAGGCAAAGTAATCATAGTTTTTGACAACAATAAAAAGTTGAGTATCACGAGAAGAACATATTGGACATATAGTCATGCTATCCACACCTTTGTTGGGCTGTCAGGGCATTGGGGTTCCGTATGGCCCGTGCCCATCCCTTCCTTTTGCTTCGTCCTTCTCGCTTCGGCGTTTCACGACAAAAAGCGTAGCGGCCATCCACAGCGAAAACACAAGGCTGCAGCCAAGCATGATCCGGTGACTGGAAGCGGAAGGCCATTCGGGATGCCCAAGCATGCCGGTGAAGATAACAGGCCCAAGAAAGATGCCGAGATACGTTGTCACAGCGACCACAGGAATGGCGATGATCCACACCCGCCGCGATGCGATCGAACTGCGATTCAGCAAAATGATCGGCGGGATGATGAACGCGCATACGATGAGCCCAAATGTACCCCAAGTTGTCATCTCTTATCTCCAGCCCAGACGTCTGCGGGTCACCGGACGCTGGGAGTCGTGCGTAGCGCGACTTCCAGCGGTACGTATGCACCCGGCTTGTTCGATTCCTATTTCTTCAGCAACTCAGAGTGAGAGCCCGTGCGCTCAAAGACCACCGTGCCCTTTTCGAGTTTGTAAATGAGCAGCCAATCGCCAGCCAGGTGGCACTCGCGTCTGCCGTGATAGTTTCCTATCAACTTGTGATCGCGCAGTGCTGGAGGCAGAGCCTGCTCCTCGGCGATCCACGTCATGACTTGCTTGAGCCTTGCCATGTCCTGGCCGGACTTGACGGATTTCTTGTAGTCTTTCTGAAATCGCCCGGTCGTCCTGAGCGTCAGCATTTGTCGAGTGCCTCAAACATCTCGTCTAGAGAGTCGAATGTATGGAGGTCCTCACCGCGGTCGGTGGCCTTAAACGTCTTTTCGGTGATTGCACTGGGGACTTCTACGGGAAAGGGAAGTCCCTGCCGGAGGCGTATCTGGCTATAGAACATCGTGATGGCCTCGGTGGTCGTAACGCCTAGCCTGTGAAGAAGTTTTTCAACATCTGCCTTTAGGTCCGGTTCAACTCTTGCTCTGACGGTTGCTGTCCGGTTCATCTCAACACCCTCCATTTCTGCTGAATAGGATAGCCCGTATGGGCTACGACGTCAAGGCCCCGTCTCACGCCGTCATTCCTCTGTAAATCGAACGCTTGGGTCACGCTGTTTTCACCGCGTCCGCGCGGTGAAAACTAGCGTGCACCCGGATGTTGGCAGAATCCGATGTTCATTTCGTCAGTTATGGTGCGCAGCCGTTTGTCTCTTGTCCAGAGAAGGCATCCATTCATGTGGCAGGCTGCTAGAAGGTGCA
>JABGOW010000511.1:0-5164 GCA_018645275.1 Verrucomicrobiota bacterium | reverse complement strand
ATGTCTACCAAGCCGATACCGCGCCCCATGAGGGCGTGGCGCTCGATGAAGAAGAGCACTTCATCGTCATCGGCCTTCGTGGCGGATGGCAGCGCATGCAACAGGGCTATGATCTCTCTACGATTCTTCAGGTTGCCGCAAGCAAGCTCTCCGAGAACAAAGGAATGGAGAAGGACTTCTTCCTGCTCAAGCAGTTGAGAAAGACTGCGACTAGTCTTTCTGAAGTGATCAATCCACACCGACGTGTCAACCAGTACCACTATGCCACCTTTCGCCGCCGAATACGCTTCGCCGCCGGCTCGCTGCCACCGAGCGAAGCCAGACGTTGTGCACTTCGACGGGCAACCAGTGCTTCAAGCCCCATGCGGACTAATGTGGTTTTCTCCCTTACCCCAGTGAGCCGAGAGGCCTCTTTCAGAATTGTGTCGTCAATATTGAGTGTTGTTTTCATACATACAAGGATGGGTGATCTGGATGTATTTGTCAAGCAGCCAACGACAAGCTCTGCGGCGGCTGTAAGCCGTACGCAGCAGCGCCATGTTCGGCCCCTCTACGATGCCCACTTGAGCTGCAGCTTTTTGTGGTTCAGAGCACAGTCTCTGAGGTAGAGGTTTATCAGGCTTTGGTAGGGCATGCCGAGCTCTTCGGCCAGCGACTTAAAGTATGCAACAGTCGGTTTGTCCACTCGCATGGTGATCGGCTGCTTCAACTGTTTGGTGTAGGGATTCTTCTGCCCCTTCATCTTGCTGAAATCGTAATGCTCTCTCATGGTTCAACTCCAGTAATCTGATTGTTCACGCTTGTCGGCTTTCCGCGCGGAGATGATTCGGATCACCGAATCATCTCCGCGGTAGCAGTGGCACACAACGAGGACGCGCAGCGTGAAGCTCATGCCGAGCATCAAGAACCTGTCCTCATCCTGCGAATGGTCCGGATCGAAGAACCGGATGGCGTTCTCATCGAGAAAGACTGTCTGAGCTATCCTCTCTTCTTATCTTTCTTCGCTTGTCTCTTTTCCTTTGGGCTGAGCTTGGCCTTCTTCTGTTGTTCCCTTTTGCCTTTGTCTTTCTTTCCCGTATCACCCATGTCTATTCCTCCTTAGTATTCCTGTATCCAACGCTTGCCTGAGCCGCAAGTGACAGGCGCGTATTCGAGGCTGTTACTTGTCGGTCTCTAGGCGGATGTTCTGCTCATCTTACATCATGCGAATCGGCGGGGACGTCAGGAACCCTAGACATAATGTCTTTGAATTCCTTACGCGATCCCTTGGCCGCACGTCTTACGAGGTAGGTCTCTGTCATGAGTGCAGAAATCTTCTCGGCGACAGCCGTGGAGATCAGCTGGTTGACGGAGACGTGCTCCTCTTTTGCGAGGGTACGCGCTGTCTCATGGAGAGAGTCCGGCAGTCTTAGGCTGAGCGTGCTCATTTCTCTTTTCCTTTCTCTTTCAGGAAGTCACCCGGCGTGATGGGGACAATCCCGAACTTCTCAATGTTTTTAAAATCTCGGAGATTGAAGGTGACGATGTACTCACATTGTCCGCTAACGGCCGCCTCAAGAACCATGTCGTCTTGGGGGTCCCTCAGAAAAGGCCGCCACAGAAAATGCACCTTGCGGCAGTCACTGACAGAGCAGACAAAATTCAAATACTTGCCTATGTCGACGGCGCTGAACGGCACCTCTGTTCTTGGATCACACAGTGATTTCTCATACTCAACCACCAATGGCACCGTTACCACCGGTCGGTACAATCGAGCGCCAAGAAATGACAACAGACGGTACGACATCCCCTGCCGGGAGCGCAGGCCAGACACAAGGACATTGGTGTCAATCACGATTCGGGCCAAACTCATGATGATACCGTATACGGTATGTTGCGGATTGTCAACTCATCAAGCAGAACGCTAAGTTGAGCATTTCCAAATTGCTTCCCAGCGATTTGAAATATGCGACTCACTCCGGTTTTCCAAACAATTTCTCGAAGAGTTCTTTGGCTCTCTTGGCTCCCTCGTCACTCACTCCGACAGACTTGGCCTTGCCTTTGGGTTCACCGATCCACCCCTTCTCGTGAAGTCGGTCCATGGTGTCCCAGTCAAACGACTTCCACGCGCGGTGCCAATCGTGCTCCTGCCACATCACCAAGTAGAGAAGGGCTAGAGTTGCCTCATCAATTTTGTCTGTGTCGTATTCCATATTTCACTCGCAGAACGTCTTGTGGTGACGCTACACGGACAGACGCGCAGCGGCTGTTTGTGTTAGCGTCCACCTGTCTTGATACTCGAATTCTTCTTCCTTCGAATCTCTAGCCACTGCTTTCTAGCCTGCCGACATTCGGGACAGAATCGGACCAAGTGGTTTGTTAGTGTTACGAACTGCCCCGCTGGTGCGCAGTATAATGTGTTCGGGAATTGATTCTCTTGAGCTGCTATATATTCGGAATCAATTTCTGCGAAGTATTCAGCGTTTGTGGTGCTGAACTTGTATGAATCGGGAACTTGGGCTTCGATACGCGGAACAAGATGAAGAAGGCAATTGGTTCCTGTTGATCCATTCTACCAGCGCGGAGGTTTCCACTGGGTGAAATCATCAGGTAACGGAGGCATGGGAATCTCAGCCGACACTATGGGAACTCTATGACAACGAGAACTGCAGTGATGGCTACATCCCGACAGGATGACTAGCATGACAATGGCCGTTAGCGTGTAGTGATATCTCATAATCTATATTCGAACGTGATGCTAACCGTCAAATGGCAGACGCAGCGCGGCTGTCATTTGTACGGTTCAGCAGATTGTGTACGCCCAGCATGGGCGTGTTGTAAATGGGGTGAAAGTCCCTTGTAGGAGGACCATCACATGTAAATGTGAACTAACTACTACGTGAAGCCAACTGCGTAAGGGTAACCGAGCGTGGGGAGGCAGGCTAGCGGAAACCTGTGGGCTGACGGACAGAAATCGCATAGAAGGCCGACGTGGCGGGTGAGCTGGCACAACACAGCAAAGCCCATTGGTTCAGCCACGGAGGTAAATGCGGCGGTCGTGCAGGGAAGCAATACGCTCTTATCTGGGGAGATCCCAAGGCGGAAATGCCTTGGGAAGTCAGCAGAGGCCATAGTAGTGAGACAGCGAGCCGGGGGTGAGGAATCACCCGTTCAAACGAAGAAACCGGAAGCCTCGATTATCGTGAAGGGCTGAACCGGTCGGCTGGTACCCGACCACCGAGCCGCAGGTAGCCACGACGACCCCGAATGGGCGAGTGGATGACCTGGAGGACTTGGATGGGAAGCATGGGGTGCCAGGGATGTGGCTTTCGGGTCGCATCGTGCGATGGGGGGTAACCCTGATTGCCTGATCGGAACCGCCAAGTGCGGACCCGCATGCTTGGTGGTGTGGGAGCTGGTGGCTGACCCTAGTGGTCAGTCACCGGCCACCCGATTCTGCCTTCATGGGGTTTCTGATTCAAGTGTGAGCTCAAGCCGTTCGATGGCGCTCGCGATGATGGCCTGGAACTTCTGGATCAGCCTCTGGCCTTGCTCGCTACGGCTCATTGCGGCATCAAGCGGATGCGGCTTGCTGTAGTTGGGGCTCAGCAGGTTCGGCATCTTGATCGAAATGAGTTGATCCGGCGGCAGGACTTGGACGTCAGGCATTTTACGCTCAAGATACTTCTCGGCGCGATCGAGCCACTTGGCGTGTGCCAGTTCGTCCAGGGGTCGATCATGCAACAGGGCACTGCCCTCGCGGGTAAGCCGCTTGAGGTGGCTAAGCGTGCATCTTGGATTGTCTCGTGACTCGGTCATTTCATTCTCTGGCAGAATGCTTGAATGACCGTTTTTCAAAAGCAAGCGAAGCGCGGCTTTTGAAAATACGTGTCGATTCGGATGTTGGCCAATCCGGGCGTCAGGCTGCGGAGCGAGCGCGATCTCCGATGCCCATCAACAGAGCGGGGACGGAGATGTCCTCGTCAAGCTCATCCCAATGAAGGCCAGAGCCTCCTCCACTTATGATGAACTGTCCGCGCTGAGCCGGAGTTGCCCGCAACAGCCGAGGAAAATAGGCGAGTGGGACGCCAAGCTGGCGGCCGTCTGCAAGATCCACCCACATGGTTTCGTCATCAAAATGAATATGTATTGCCAGGGCTTCAGCTACCAAAGTGCTCATTCCAGTACCTCGCGATCTCTTCTCTGTTTTCGATTGCTACGTCCAGCAGTTCGTGAAGCTCTCGTGACCTCATCCCGTATGCCTCAGCCACGCTCGGATACGGTTCAAGCCAGAACTTCGCGACGGCCTCGCCTTTGCGCGCGTGGACATGCAAAGGTTCCCGTGGATCCCCTTCATTGGAATGGAAGAAGAACCGGTATCCTTTGTATCTAAATACGACTGGCATGGGGACATACTACCGCCTCGATGAAGCAGTGTCCATTTCTTCTCTTGGCCAACGTTGAAATCACACTTCGTGTGACGCGCTTGCGCGGCACGCGATAGTGTGCATTTTGGTGTTGGGGTCAGCTCGTTTGAAAGCCGATTCGCCTGGTCTTAGGAGGAGGCTTCGGGTCCATGAGTTGCTTGATTGCCTCGACGAGAACCATGATCTGTTCGTCATGATCGCCGAGGTCGCGCTCAAGCTGGGCAATCTTGTGAGCCAGTTCCTTGTGACCCACGATCACTTCACGAAGTTGGACAAATGCTCTGACGACGAAAACGCTGACCTCGATTGCCTTGGGTGAGTTCAGGATGCTGGCAGCCATGATGGCACCGTGCTCGGTGAACGCATGGGGCAGCGCTTTGGAGAACTTGAGTCTGTTGAGGTGGTCGCAATTTGCGATCACCTCGGCTTTCTCGTCAGCCGAGAGCTGGAACATGAAATCTTCGGGAAAGCGCTCCTTGTTGCGTTTTACCTGTTCGTTGAGTCGACGGGTAGGAACGCCGTAAGCCTCTGCAAGGTCGGCATCTATGATGACCTTCTCGCCTCGGATCAGAAGGATCCGCTGCTGGATTGTACCGACTTTGACCAATGCCTTCGACTTTGCCATTACCCCTCCCGTTTTCCCTAAGAAGGTGGTCGCAGATTGTGACCACCTTGTCAATTCCTCTTCTAGACCCCAACGACTGCGTTCACACTGCAAATGCGGCGGCATTTGCTAGTGTGCAACGCTTGGTTCGCAC